>CANGGC010000185.1 GCA_947453125.1 Planctomycetaceae bacterium
GAGGCCGGTGGTCGGCTCGTCATAGAGGACGACGGGGGGCTCGAGGGCCAGGGCCCTTGCCAGGCCGGCCCGCTTCCGCATTCCCCCGGAGAGTTGCACGGGCTTCTTCGCCGCCGCCGATCGGGGCAGCCCGACCTCGGCGAGGAGATCGTCGACGATCTCGGAGACCTGCGATTCGGGGATCCGCGTGTGCTCGCGGAGCGGGAAGGCGATGTTGTCGAAGATCGAGAGGCTGTCGAACAGCGCGGCTCCCTGGAACACGAAGCCGTAGCGCGTGCGGAGGTGGGCCAGTTGCCGGTCGCTCGAGCGGGCGAGCGACTTCCCCTCGAAGCGAATCTCGCCGGCGGACGGCTTGACCAGCCCGATGAGCGTCTTGAGGAGGACGGTCTTTCCGCAGCCACTCTCCCCGAGGATGACGACCGTCTCCGCGGCCCCGATCGAGAGGTTGATGTCGCGGAGGACCTGCTGGCTGCCGAATCGCACCGACACATGGTCGACCTCCAGAACCGGGCCGGTGGCACGGTCGGTGGCGGCGGTGGTGGTGGCGACGGGAGCGGGCATGTGGCTGTCGGGGGAAGGCGGCCTGACGTGGCGGAACGGTATCAGAGGAGGCGGCGCGGCCCCTCGGGCCGGAAGAAGTCATGGACGTTGTTGAGCCACATCCCCAGGAAGAGGTCGAGGACGAGGATCAGGACGAACGAGTGGACGAAGGCATTCGTGGCGGCTCGGCCGACCCCTTCGGCGCCTGGCTCGCTGTGGAAGCCGTGGTGGCAGCTCACCAGCGCGATCGCCGCGCCGAAGAACAGGCTCTTGAAGATCCCCATGAGGAAGTCAAAGGCGTCGACGTACTCGCGGGAGTTGTTCCAGTAGTGGTGGTAATCGATGTTGAGGACGAGGTTCGAGTAGAGATAGCCGCCGAGCACCCCCATGAAGTCGGCCATCACCGTGAGGGTGGGGATGAGGATGAGGCAGCCGAGAAACCGGGGGACGACGAGGTAGTAGAGCGGGTTGGCTCCCATGCTCTCGAGCGCGTCAATCTGCTCGGTGACGCGCATCGTGCCGAGCTCTGCGGCCATGGCGCTGCCAACGCGCCCGGCGAGCATCGTGGCGGCGAGCACCGGCCCGAGCTCACGAACGAGCGAGAGGTTGATCACGGAGCCCAGACGTGTCTCGAGGCCGAGGGCCTTGAACTGGGCATAGCTCTGGACGGCGAGGACCATCCCGATGAACAGCCCGGTGAGGGCGACGACCGGGAGCGAAAGGACGCCGATCTGGTAGAAGGCGGGGAGGAGGACATCCCGGCGTTGCCGCCGGACGAAGATCCAGCCGATGGTCCGCAGCGCGAACAGCGTGACATCGCCGATGCCGGCGACGTGGTCGAGAACGATCGCGCCGAGGGTGGCGATCAGGCCCGCGAGCCAGTCGGCCACTCCGCCCGCCGGGGGTGGCAGGGGGCCTTTGGGGGCGAGATCGGTGGGGGATGATGCCATGGCGGTCCTGCCGCGCTTCCGGCGCGGTTCTCCTTACCGGTGGCATCGGATGGAACGGCTCGGCAACTTGAGCCGGTCGTACGGGCTCCTGTCAGTCCCGGTGGGCTGGGGAAGCCAGGGCGAATGGGACGGCGGCCGCCGCTTGGTTTGCGGGCGTCTCGGCGGGGAAATGAGCGGGGCCGGCGCTCGTCGCGCCGGCCCCGGTTTGGTCAGTCCCTTCGTGGCGCCGTGCCCGAGGGCTATTCGGCCTTCGCCTCGCCGTTGCCCGCCGGCAGCGCCGCCACGGGTTCGGCGGTGACGACGCCGATGAACTTCAGCTGCTTCTTGTCGGCGACCTCGATGCAGTCGACCTGGATCGTGTCCTTGCCGATGAACTCACCCTTGAGGAGCTCCTCCGAGACCGGATCCTCGATGTAGTTCTCGATCGCACGACGCAGCGGCCGGGCGCCGAAGTCCGTGTCGGAGCCCTTCTTGATGAGGAACTGCTTCGCCTCCTCAGTGAGCTCCAGCTTCAGGCCGCGTTCGCCGAGACGCTCGCGGACCTTCGCCAGCTCGATGTCGATCACCTGCTTGAGATCCTCGACGGTGAGGTGGTGGAACACGATCACGTCGTCGACACGGTTGAGGAACTCGGGGCGGAAGAACTTCTCGATCCGCTCGTTGACGCGCTTCTTCATGCTGTCGTAGCCGGCGTCGTCATCGGGCTTTTGGAAGCCGAAGGCCGATTCGTTCTTGATCGCCTCGGCCCCGGCGTTCGTCGTCATGATGAGGATCGTGTTGCGGAAGTCGACGTTCCGGCCAAAGCTGTCGGTGAGACGACCCTCCTCCATCACCTGAAGGAGCATGTTGAAGACGTCGGGGTGGGCCTTCTCGAGCTCGTCGAGGAGCACGACCGAGTAGGGACGGCGGCGGATCTTCTCCGTCAGTTGCCCCCCTTCCTCGAAGCCGACGTAGCCCGGCGGCGCGCCGATCAGCCGGCTGACGTTGTGCTTCTCCATGTATTCGCTCATGTCGATCTGGATGAGCGCGTCGGCGTCACCGAACATGAACTGCGCCAGCGCCTTGGCGAGGAGCGTCTTCCCCACGCCGGTCGGCCCGGCAAAGATGAAGCAGCCGGTGGGGCGCTTCGGATCCTTGAGCCCGGAACGGCTGCGGCGCACGGCCTTGGCGATGCTCTTGATCGCCTCGTTCTGGCCGATGACCTTCCTGTGGAGCTCGTCCTCCATCGCCATCAGACGCTTGCTGTCTTCGGTCGACATCCGGGTGAGCGGGATCCCGGTCATCTTCGAGACGACCTCCGCCACCACCTCCTCGTCGACGACGCCGTCGGCCTCACGCGACTTGTCGCGCCAGTCGCGGGTCATGTTTTGCTTCTTCTTCTTGAGCTTGTCGGCCTGATCGCGCAGTGCCGCCGCCTTCTCGAAGTCCTGGTTGGCGACCGCCTCCTCCTTCTCCTTGTTGAGGCGCTCGACCTCCTCGTCGATCTCCTTGAGATCCGGCGGCTTGGTCATCGCCTTGAGGCGAACACGGGCCCCGGCCTCGTCGATGACGTCGATCGCCTTATCGGGGAGGCAGCGGCCGGTGATATAGCGGCTCGAGAGCTCCACGGCGCTCTCGAGGGCGGCATCGGAGATCTGCACGCGGTGGTGCGATTCATACCGGTCGCGCAGACCTTTGAGGATCTCGACCGCCTCGGACTTCGTCGCCGGCTCGATCATGATGATCTGGAACCGCCGGTCGAGGGCCGAATCCTTCTCGATGTACTTGCGGTATTCGTCGAGGGTCGTGGCGCCGATGCACTGGATCTCACCACGGGCCAGCGCCGGCTTGAGAACGTTCGAGGCGTCGATCGCCCCCTCAGCGCCGCCGGCACCGACGAGCGTGTGGAGCTCGTCGATGAACAGGATCGTGTTCTTAGCGCGGCGGACCTCGTTCATGACCGCCTTGATCCGCTCCTCGAACTGACCGCGGTACTTCGTGCCGGCGACCATCATCGCCAGATCGAGGACGACGATCCGCCGGTCGGCGAGGATCTCGGGGACATGGCCGTCGACGACACGCTGGGCGAAGCCCTCGACGATCGCCGTCTTGCCGACGCCGGCCTCGCCAAGGAGGACGGGGTTGTTCTTCGTGCGGCGGCAGAGGATCTGGATCGCGCGTTCGATCTCCTTCTCCCGGCCGATCACCGGATCGAGCTTCCCCTGGCGGGCCAGCTCTGTGAGGTCGCGGCCGAAGCTGTCGAGGGCCGGGGTCTTGCTCTTCCCCGCCTTGGCCGTCGCTTCGCCGCCGCCGCCGGCTCCAGCGCCCGACGTTGCTCGGCCTCCGAGCCCGGCGCGTTCGCCCCCTTCTCCCTCCATGCCGTGGCCGAGGAGATTGAGGACCTCCTCGCGCACATCCTCGAGCTTCAGGCCGAGGTTCATCAGCACCTGAGCCGCCACCCCTTCCTGCTCCCGGAGCAGTCCGAGGAGGATGTGCTCGGTGCCGACGTAGTTGTGGTTGAGGTTGCGGGCCTCCTCCATCGAATACTCGATCACCTTCTTGGCCCGGGGCGTCTGGGGGAGCTTCCCCATCGTCACCATATCGGGGCCGCTCTGGACGAGCTTCTCGACCTCCATGCGGATCTTCCGCAGGTCGATGTCGAGGTTTTTGAGGACGTTGGCGGCGACGCCACTCCCCTCCTTGATCAGCCCGAGGAGGACATGCTCCGTGCCGATGTACTCGTGGTTGAAACGCTGGGCCTCCTGATTGGCCAGCTGCATCACTTTCCGGGCACGGTCGGTGAAACGCTCGTACATGGGGAGTTCTCGGAGAGAGTGGCTTGTGGGGGGCGGATGCGGACGCCGAAAATGGCAGCCGCTGTTTCCACCCGGTTGAACGCTGCAAACCTTACGCCAAATCGTTCTGGGAATTCTAGGCGGCAGCCCGAATCGGGCAGGGGGTGGGGCGGTTGGGGCCCGTGCCAGCGGGGCGCCGGGGGGTGGACAGGCTGGCGGGGGGCGGCCAAAAACCGAGCCGACGCGGCTCGGCGGACGAAATCGGGCCCTTCGCCCCTGCTGTTCGCGGCCCGGGCCCCGATGGTTCGCTGACGCTCTCAGGCGGCGCGTTCCGTGGCGGTCTCCGTCACGCGCGTCTCGGACGGCAGACGGAGCACCATCGGCTCCGGGCCATCGTCGAGCCCGGCTTCATCGTTCGCGGCTTGGTCCGCTGCCGGCGGCGTCTTCGTCGCCTCGAGGCGCGTAAGTTCCCGACGGATGACGGCCTGCCATGGGCGGCCGGCGTCGCTCCGGGAGAGTTTCTCGAGCGCTGCCCGGGACTCGGCCCGACGGTCGACCCGGCGGAGGAGCGTCGCCAGGAGGAGTTGGGCCTCGCCGTCGGTCGGCGCGACGACGAGAAGTCCGCGGAGCTTCGTTTCGGCAGCCAGCCAATCGCGGCCCAGATAGGCATCGCGGGCGGCGACGAACAGCGCCTCGGCGGCTTCGTTGCGACCGGTCGGCAGCGGTGGCGGAAAGGTCGTCACCGCCGAGAGCGTGGCCACGGCCCAGACGCCGGCCGTCGCCGCCCAGAGGCCGAGGGCAAACTCCGTCGCCACAAGCTCCGTCCACACCCATGTGAGGAGGATCGCCATGTCGAGCGCGACGGCGAACGCGAGGGCGAGGATGAGGCCGGCGATGCTGCCGCGCAGCCAGAGCCACGGCAGCCCCGGCCAGAGGAGTGTCAGGTAACGGGTGGAGGTCACGGCCGCTCCGGGCGATCGGGGCCATGGGGGCTGGCAAAGCCGGCAGAGCGGGGAGTGTAGGGAGCAAACGAGAGCAGGCCAAGGCCGCTGAAAGGGCAGAAAACACGGTGGCTGGCCGCGGCGTCGGTGGTACAACACGGCCATGGCACGCCCCTCCGGCAACCAGAGCAGTCCCACCCCCCGGCGGCCTGAAGGCACAGGCGCCGTCGAGGAGGGTGGAGATCCTGAGGGGGCCGCGGGGGCCTGGCGGGCGCTTGATGCCTCTGCCAATCGGGCGAGCGAACGCCTGGCGGGGATCACGCTCTGTGTGCTCGTCGATGGTGGGGAGGATGCACGCCGTTTCGGCACCCTCGTCGAGGGCTTGCTCGACGCCGGGGTACGGATGATCCAGGTGCGCGACAAATCGCTCGCCATCCCGGCGCTCGTCGGTCGCGTCCGTCTGGCGGTCGAACTGGCCACACGCCGGTCGGGGGCCGACACGCTGATCATCGTCAATGATCGTCCCGACGTGGCTGTGGCGTTGGGAGCGGGGGGTGTTCACCTCGGCAGCGACGATCTTCCCCTCGACCTCGTGCGCCGGGTCACCGGTCCGACGGCGGTCGTGGGGTGCACCGCACACGACATCGGCGAAGCGCTCGCCGCCGTCCGCGGGGGAGCCGACTATCTCGGCATTGGTCCCTGTTTTCCTTCGTCCACGAAATCCTTCGGGAGCCATGCGGGGAAGGAGTTTCTCGCCGACGTCGCCGCCACGATTGCACTGCCAGCGTTCGCGATTGGCGGCGTGACGCTCGATCGCCTCGACGAGCTCCGCGCCCTCGGCTGGCAGCGTGTCGCCGTGGCCGCTGCGATCACCAGCGCCGCCGATCCGGCCGCCATGGCA
>CANGGC010000186.1 GCA_947453125.1 Planctomycetaceae bacterium
GCGGTAGTGGTCGGAGGTGTACCAGACTTCGCCTCCCTCACCGGTGATCAGCCGTTGCGGCCCCGGCCCCGGTTCCTTCGGTGTTGGCACGACCCACTCGCGGTAGTATCCCGGCGGGCGTCGGGGAAGGCGATTCTCGCGGTTTTGAAACGTGGTGCCGTCGTTGGGGAATCGCAACCGCCGGCCGGCCGCGATCCGCTCCATCGTCGGGGCCAGATCGATCTGCCCCCGGTAGATGGTGCGGCCGCTCGAATCGCGCAGGGAGAGCCCGTCGATCACGAGCGGATCGGCGGCGGTCGGTGGTGGCCTTGGTGCTGCCTGCGGCGTCGGCTTCGATCGGCGCGACGCCGGAGGCGCGGCTGGACCGGCGCTGTCTCGATCGCCGAGCGATTCCGCGCGTGGGGCGGCTTCCGTGAGCGGGGCGTCTTCCGTCGCGGGTGGAGCCTCCGCTTCGGCAGCGCCGTCATCGGTGGTCGCAAGTTCTGTCGGTGGCGGCGGCGAATCCGGCTCGGGTTGCCAAGCGACAGGGGGCTGCTCGGGGGCGACCTGCCCGACAAACCCGTAGCGTTCCGCCGCCCACACCACGGCGAGCAGTGTCAGCCCGATGAGCACCCGGAGGAGACGGATCCTCCAGGGATCAGAGAACCAGGGAGAGAAATGGCGAGAAAACCAGGAAGGCCGTGCGGACACCCGCCCCCTCACTTCCACCCCGTTCAAAATCGTTCCTGCGGTAGCGCCGGGGTTGCCCCGAGCCCTCCCGCCGATCCGCAGCGATCCGGGTCGATCGCGGCCATGCCTTGTTTTCAAGCCTCAAACCGAATCGGGGCGAAAGGATTCGAACCTTCGACTTCCTGGTCCCAAACCAGGCGCTCTAACCAGGCTGAGCTACGCCCCGTCGCAAGGCCCTTCGGCCCGGCGGGGAAAGTCTACCCGAAATCGGCCGGAAACCAGTCCGAGGCCGGTTTCCGGGCTCTTCCCGCCCCGTCACCCCACGTTCCGCACCGCGAGCGGAGCCTGGGCTTCGACGCCGTGGAGGTGGAGGAGGAGGGCGTCGAGGTGGAACTTCGCCGCCCAGTCGTGATCGGCGGAGATCAAGGAGGCTCCCCGGATCGGGACGACAGTCCTTCCGCCCCCTTTGGCTCAGCCGCTGATTTGCTGCAAGAGACGCTGGAATTCGTCGAGATCGCCGAACGGGATCACGATCCGCCCCGCCCCCTTGCCATTCGCATGGACGACGACCTTCGTGCCCAGCGCCCGGCGCAACTGCGCCTCGACGGCCTGCACCTGCGCCGTCCGCTTCGTCGCCGGCCGCCCCGGCTTCCGCTTCGTCGCGGCCGGCGCGGCGGGAGAGGGAAGGTCGTCATCCCCCTCGCCGTCCGCCACGGCCGTCGAGACGCCGTCGTCGTCGGCAAGCGCCGGATCGTCTTCGTCGGCCCGCAGAATCTCCTGCACCTGCCCCTCGATCGCCCGCACCGAGAGCCCCTCGGCGACGATCCTCTGGGCGAGCTTCACCTGCTCGTGTTCGTCGCCGAGCGGGAGGAGCGCGCGGGCGTGCCCCATCGAGATCTCGCCCGCCCGGAGGCGCTGCTGCACCCCTTCGGGAAGCTCGAGGAGACGGATGAGGTTGGTGACGCTCGAGCGGTCGATCGAGAGCCGCTTGGCGAGCTCGTCCTGCGTGCATCCCCAGGCGGAGAGGTAGGTCTTGAAGCTGGCTGCCTTCTCGAGGGCATCGAGGTCGCGGCGCTGGAGATTCTCGACGATCGCGATCTCCGACATCTGCCGGTCGTCGACATCGAGGACGCGGACGGGGAGCTTCGCCCATCCCAGCCGACGGGCCGCCGCCAGGCGGCGCTGGCCGGCGATGAGCTGGTAGCGGTCGCCGCGTGCACGGACGACGATCGGCTGGACGAGGCCGTGCTCCCCGAGGCTGGCGGTGAGTTCGGCGAGGGCCCCGTCGTCGACGACCGACCGGGGCTGCCAGGGATTCGGATCGACCAGCGCCGGATCGACCTCGTTCACCGGCAACGTCGCGGCCGCCTGCTCAACCTCCTCCGGCGCGTGGAGGATGAGGCGGGCGGCACCGGTACCGAGGCCACCGACCCCCTTGCCGGGGATCTCCGCGGGCCGCCCCGGCAGGGGAGCGGGCTGCGAGGCGAGGGCGCCGGTGCCGTCGGTCTGCGGGGCGGCGGGGGTCGATTGCGGGTCGAGCCCTGCACGGCCGAGCAGCGCTTCCAATCCCCGACCGAGACGTCGTTCCTTACTCACAGTCCCGAACCTCCATGCACAATTCCGTGTAGGCCCGCGCTCCCCTCGAGCGCGGCGCGTAATCAAGGACGCTGCGGGCGTGGCTGGGAGCCTCCGACACCGCGACGTCGCGCGGGATGACCGTCTCGAAGACGATCTCCCCGAAAAAGTCCCGAACCTCGTTCTCTACCTCGCGGGTCAGCTCAAGATCGTCGTCATGCATCGTGAGGACGATCCCCCCGAACCGCAGCCGGCCGGGGCGCTCATCCATCACGTCGCGGATCACTTCGATCATCTGCGTCAGCCCCTCGAGGGCGAAGTACTCGCACTGGATCGGCATCAGCACCTCCGTGCTCCCGGCCAGGGCCGTCCGGGTGAGGTCGCCGATCGAGGGCGGGCAATCGATGAGACAGTAGTCCCAGGCATTGAGCCCGCCGGCAAGATGGGTCTCGAGAACAAGACTGCCGCTGCGGGCGAGCGTCGCCAGCCGTTCGACGTCGCGGACGCTCCGGCTTCCCGGCAGGAGGGACAGGCCGGCCACGCCGGTCTCGATCACCGAGCCGGAAAGCGGGGCCTCGGAGACGAGGGGGTGGATCGCCGCCGGGACGGCCCCGAGTCCGGAAGTGGCATTGCACTGCGGGTCGAGATCGACCAGGAGCGTCCGCAGTCCCGCCTTGGCGAGGCCGACGGCGAGGTTGGTCGCGGTGGTGGTTTTCCCCACGCCCCCCTTCTGGTTGGCCACGCACAAAATCCTTCCCACACGCAGATCCCTTCCAAGTGTTTCCCAGGGCATTCTGGGAACATCCGGAATATCGGCTTCCGCCGGCACGATCGTCATGCCGGAGCGTGGAGGGCGTTCCAACCGTTTCGCCGTGCAAGGTTGCCGCAGACGTCAGGCGAGCCGCCGATCGACCCTGGGGGGCGTTCCACGTGAAACCGCGCGACCGCGCAGGGTCGCCCATGTCGCCCTGACCCCGCAGCCCACTCAAGCTTCCGGGGCGGCACGGTTTCACGTGGAACCCCGTTCGGCCCCCGGTTCAGCCCGGACACCGAACGACGCTCCACGGCTCTCGAGTGGAAGGAAACAGCAGGCGCCCTCCGTTGGTTGCCGGGGCGTCACTCGAGCGGGTTGAAGACCAGACCGCTGGCAAGCTTCGGATAGAAGTAGGTGCTCTTCGCAGGCATCCGTTCACCAGTCTCGCTGACACTCTTGATGTCGCCGACGCTTGCCGGCATGACGAGAGCCGCGAGGGGGTACTTCCCGGTCTCGAGCCCTTCGACCACCTCGCGGACGAGGTGCACGTAGCCGGGGGTGGGGATCTGCTTGGCGCCGAGCAACTCGCCGATGACGAGCCGGTGGAGGATCGAGACCCCGAGCCCCCGCCACGACGGGCCATGCTCGGCCGCGATCTGCTCCATCCGGGCAGCACCTACGGGGGTGATCCGGGCGAGCGTCCAGGTGCGGTCGCCGGCGGTGTAGAGCCCGAGCGTTCCTTGGGCGTCCTCGGTCTCGATCTGCTCCCACACGTCTGCGGCGGCATCCGGGCCGACACCCGCCTTCTCGGTGGTGAAGCAGTCGCCGAGCTTCGCGGCCAGATCGGCCGCGGTGGTCACCGACGGCTCGATGAACAGGCGGTGGGTGGGGAGGACGACCAGCCCCGGGTCGCTCATCCCCACGAGCATCATGAGGACGAAGTTGGCGGGGTGATCGGAGGGGAGCGTGCCACCGTTGGCCTCTGCCACCTCGTCCCGGTAGTTGCAGGCGGTCTCGTAACGGTGGTGGCCGTCGGCGATGAACACCGGCTTCGGCCCCATGAGACCGGCCACCTTGGCCGCCATCGACTCGTCCGTGAGTGGCCACATCCAGCTCTTCACGCCGAGGTGGTCGGTGGCCTCCAGAGGCGGCTGCCCGGCCACCGCCGCATCGAGGAGGGCCTGCACCTCCCCTTCGGTGTCGGGATAGAGGCCAAACACCTGGCTGAGGTTGGCCCGGCAGGCTCGCGTTAGCAGGAGCCGATCCTGCTTCGGGCCCGACATCGTCTCCTCGTGGGGATGGATGTTGCCGGTGCCGAAACGCTCGAGGCGGACCCGCGCCATCACCCCCCGGCGAACGAACGAGCGTCCCTCGACCTCGAACTCCTGATGGTAGACGTAGAGAGCCGCGGCCGGCTCCTGCATCACCACCCCCTGGTCGCGCCAGCTGCGGAGGAACTTCGCCGCCCGGGTGTATTTGTTCGTCCGCTCGTCATCCCCCGGCTCCTCCCGGTTGAGTTCGATCCGGATCACGTTGGCGGGGTGCCGCTGGTAGAGCGCCTCTTGGAGCGCCGCGTCGATGACGTCGTACGGCGGGGCGATCACCTGCGACAGGGCGCCGACGTGCTTGGGGTCGTAGCGGAGGCCGCGGAGCGGAGCGACGTGGGGCATGGCGGAGGGAACTTCCTCGGGGTGCGGGGGGAAGGAAAAGGGTGTCCTGGGATCGTAGCAAATCCCACCCGCCAAGGCGGCTGCCGGGAGCGGCCTGGGCCTCGGGTCGTTCCACGTGGAACCGGAACGGCCCCCAGGAAAAGCCGACGGGGGCGTCGCTTGGGCGACACCCCCGTCGGGAGTGAAACGAAGGCTGCCGCCGGGAGGCCCCCGGCGACAAGTCTCAGTACCGGTAGTACTCGGGCTTGAACGGGCCTTCGACCGGGATGTGGAGATACTCGGCCTGCTGCTTGGTGAGCTTTGTGAGCTTGACCCCCAGCTTCTCGAGGTGGAGGCGGGCCACCTCCTCGTCGAGCTTCTTGGGGAGGAGGTGGACGCCGACGTCGTACTTGTCGGTCTCCGTCCACAGGGCCAGTTGGGCGAGCACCTGATTGGTGAAGCTCGTGCTCATCACGAACGACGGGTGGCCGGTGGCACAGCCGAGGTTCACGAGCCGACCTTCAGCAAGCAAGATCACCGAGTTGCCGGAGGGGAGGGTGTAGCGGTCGACCTGCGGCTTGATCTCGACCTTCTTGATCCCCTTCGTGTTCTCGAGCCACGACACATCGATCTCGAGATCGAAGTGCCCGATGTTGCAGATGATCGCGTCGTTGGGCATCCGCGAGATGTGCTCACCGAGGATCACGTCGCGGCAGCCGGTGGCCGTCACGAAGATCTGGCCCCGCGGAGCGGCCTCCTCCATCGTCGTCACCTCGTAGCCCTCCATCACCGCCTGAAGGGCGTTGATCGGGTCGACCTCGGTGACGATGACGCGGGCCCCGAGGGCCTTCATCGAGTGGGCCGAGCCCTTGCCGACGTCGCCATAGCCGCACACCACCACCACCTTGCCGGCCACCATCACGTCGGTGGCCCGCTTGATGCCGTCGGCGAGGCTCTCACGGCAGCCGTAGAGGTTGTCGAACTTCGACTTCGTGCAGGAGTCGTTGACGTTGATTGCGGGGAGCTTGAGCTCGCCTTTCTCGTGCATCTGGTAGAGGCGGTGGACACCCGTGGTGGTCTCCTCCGAGAGGCCGCGGATCCCGCCGAGCAGTTCCGGATACTTGGTGTGGACCATCGACGTCAGGTCGCCGCCGTCGTCGAGGATCATGTTGAGCGGCTGGCCGTCGGGGAAGAACAGCGTCTGCTCGATGCACCAGTCGGCTTCCTCGTTCGTCATCCCCTTCCAGGCGTAGACCGGGAATCCGGCTTTGGCGATGGCCGCAGCGGCATGATCCTGGGTCGAGAAGATGTTGCAGCTGCTCCACGTCACTTCCGCGCCGAGTTCTTTGAGCGTCTCGATGAGGACGGCCGTCTGGATCGTCATGTGGAGGCAGCCGGCAATCCGAGCCCCGGCCAGCGGCTTGCTCCGGCCGTACTTGTGCC
>CANGGC010000187.1 GCA_947453125.1 Planctomycetaceae bacterium
CCTCGGCAACGTCACCTACCATGTCGGCGACTTCATCGACGGTCTCCATGACAAGCTGACGACGCAGATCGGCCGGGCCCTGCGCCACAGCGTTGCGGCCCGGGCCCAGGCGGCCGTCCACGGTGCCGAGTTGCCGGCCGTTCCGGATGTCGTCCAGGAATGTGTCGACGCTGCCGATTTCGACGCCCTCGGGCAGGCGAAGGCCGTGGAGTTCCTTGGAAAGATCCCCGACCTGCGCCGCGTTCTCGCGACGGATGTCCAGGCGGCTTACGACGGCGACCCGGCCGTGCGGACGCTCGACGAAGTGATCTTCTGCTATCCCGGGCTCGAGGCGGTCACGATCCACCGGCTCGCGCACATTCTCCACCGCCTCGAAGTGCCGCTCATTCCCCGGATGATGGCAGAGTGGGCCCATGCGCGGACCGGCATCGACATCCACCCCGGCGCGACGATCGGCGATCACTTCTTCATCGATCACGGCACCGGCGTCGTCATTGGCGAGACGTGCGAGATCGGCAGTCACGTCAAGCTCTATCAAGGAGTGACGCTCGGCGCTCTGTCGTTCCAGACCGACAGCGACGGGCATCTCGTCCGGGGGACGAAGCGTCATCCGACGATCGAGGACAACGTCGTGATCTACGCCAATGCCACCGTCCTCGGCGGAGCAACGCGGATCGGTCACGACTCCGTCATCGGCAGCAACGTCTGGCTGACGCGGAGCATCGACCCCCGGACGACCGTCGTTCTCGAACGACCGAAGCTCCGCATGCGCGGCGAGGTCCCTGCCCTCGAACACGACTACCAAATCTGACAGATCTCGTTCCGCCCGTCAGGTCGGCCCGTCAGGCCCGCCGGCCGCCCTTGTTAGTCGATCCGCTCGAGCATCACGCTCCGCAGGTCCATCACCGCGGCGGCCTTTTTTTCCAGAGGGGTCACCACGAGTCGCACGTTCCCGGCGGGGAGGTCGAGAGTGCCGACGGCCCGCGGCACGAAGCGTTGGAAGTGCCCCGTCTCCTTGACGGTGAACTCGAGCGCCGAGGCTCCGGTGTTCAGTTCCACTGTCGATCCCCCCTGCCCCGCCCCGCAGCCCTGCAGAACGGTGACCCGGTAGCGGCCCGGCTCGTCGAGCCGGAAATCCCACCATGCCCTGTCGGCGGCATTCACCCAGTAGCCGAGCGTGTCCTTCTCGGGCTGTGGCTCGTAGCAGAGCTTCTCTCCGGCCACGGTCGCGTCCTTCGCCAACAGGCGGATGAAGCCGTTCCGTGTCGCCGGGGGGCCGGCGTCGTCGTCGTCCATCGCCTTCCGCCACGCGGCAAGGGGCGCGACCATTTCGGCGGCCGTCGCCGCGGCGGGGAGCCTGGAGACATCGATCCCGGCATGGCAGGACTGCCAGGCGGCCGGGTCGAAGCGAGGGTTGGCCGTCATCCCCTTCGCAGAAACGCTGCGGCGCCAGGCTTCGAGCCGGCCGCGGAGGTCGGCCACCCGCGCCGGCTCGGCAGCCGAGCGGTCGGTCGTCTCGCCGACGTCGTCGCCGGTGTGAAAGAGCTCGAGGCTGCCGTCCTCGAAGTGTTCGACGAGCTTCCAGTCGCCCAGCCGGATCGCACCGGCCGGCCGGCCCCCCTGGTTGGTGTTGTGGGGCTGGTGCCAGAAGAACGGGCGATCGTTGCCGGCGGATGGGAGGGCCGCGTCAGCGAGATCGTGGAAGTCGGCCGGCTCCGGTGCGGCGATCCCGGCCAGGCGGCAGATCGTCGGCGTGAGATCACCCGTGGAGACCCGCGCCGCCACGACGCGCCCTGCCTCGGCCCCGCGGGGGAAGCGCACGATGAGCGGCACGCGCAGGCCGCCGTCGTAGAGGAATCCCTTGCCGGCCCGGAAGGGGGCGTTGAACGTCGGCGGGGGATCGCCGATCTCCGGCACATGGAGGCCGCCGTTGTCGGAGGTGAAGGCGACGAGCGTGGTGTCGGCGATGCCGGCCTCGTCGAGTGCCGTGAGGATCTTCCCCACCGCCTCGTCGAGCTTCGACACCAAGGTTGCGTAGGTTGGGTTGAATGCCCCTGCGTGCGCGGCGATCTCCGCCGCCGGGGCCGCCAGCGGCACATGCGGCGAATCGAAGCCGACGACGAGGAGGAATGGCTCGTCGTGGTGGTCGCGGATCTGCTCAGCGATGATCCGCGCCGCGTCGGTGGCCTGCCGCTGCTCCCCCTTCGCCCCCTCCGGTGATTCAGGCCCGGGGTTCGCTCGCCCGCTGGCCGCTGTCGCAAAGCCCCGGTCGGTTGGCAGGGCCCCGGCGCCCCCGAGGTGCCACTTGCCGACGAAATGACTGCGGTAGCCGGCTAGAGCCAGCCGCTCGGCAAGCGTGGGAATCGCTGCCGGCAGGGACTGTTCGATCACGGGGGGAAGGAGCTTGTGGCTGGCCCGATCTGATCGGCCGGGGAGGAAGGTGGTGAGGTTGGCCCGGGCCGGATGGACGCCGGTGAGGAGTGCCACGCGCGAGGGGGAGCAGACGCTGGCCGCCGCCGTGGCAGCGGTGTACCGAGTCCCAGTCGCGGCAAACCGGTCAAGCGCCGGGGTGACGTGCTCGGCCCGGCCATAACAGCCCAGGTCGTTGATCCCCAGGTCATCGGCCATGAGGAGCACGATGTTTGGCGGTTGGTCGGGCGATGCCCCGACGGCAATGACGGGTAAGACCGCTACCGAGACGAGCAACGCGAGGATGATCCTCCATCCGTGCCGGCACCCCGAGCCCCGTTCCATGGTCCCCTCCCCCTTTGCTCTGCTCTGATGCCCTCTTCGACCAGACCGGCCAGCGACGCTCATCGCGGCTGATCTGCGACGACGGCTCCATCGATGATCACGCCGGTGCAGTGCGTCGTGTATTCGAATGGGTCGCCATCGAAGAGCGCCAGATCGGCATCCTTGCCCGGCTCGATCGATCCGATCCGATCTGCGACCCCAAGGATCCGGGCGGCATCGATCGTGACCGTCGCCAGCGCCTCTTGGATCGAGAGCCCGTTGGCCGACGCCACGCCCGCCTCGAAGAGGACGACCCGCGTTTTAGGGACATAGCTCTCATAGCCGCTCTGGAGCGCCATCGGGATCCCGGCCTTTCGCAGGGTCGCTGCCGTCTCGAAGCTGGCGTTCTCTGCCTCGCCGGCTCCAGATCGCTTCATCGTCGGGTGGAGGATGACCGGCACCCCGGCAGCGCGGATCCGGTCGATGAGGAGGTGCGATTCCGCCGCGGAATCGAGGACAATCCTGATCCCGAACTCCTCCGCCACCCGCAGCGCCGCTTCGATGTCAGTGGCCCGGTTGGCGGTCACCAGAAGCGGCCACTCCCCCGCCACGATCCGCGCCAAGACGTCGAGGCGGAGATCGGGCGCCGGCCGCTTCTCCACATCGGGATCGGCCTGCTTCCGCCGGTATTCCGCCCCTTTGGCAAGTTCCGTCCGCAGCATGGCGACCGACTTCGCCCGCGTGCCGGGGGCCTTCTTGTCCCCTTGGGCCCGCCCGGCGTCCCCGAGCGTCACGGCAACCATCGCGGTCGCTTTCAGCACGGTGGCCGTCCCGGCCGTCTTCACCACCATCGTCTGGCCCGAGACGAGCGCCCCGGGGGCATGACCGGTGTGGAGGGTCGTGACGCCGAAGCCCCGCACCCATTCAACGAGCCGCTCGCGCGAGTTGTAGGCGTCGACGGCGCGCAGCTCCGGCTGGACAGGCTCCGTGGCGTCGAGTTGGTCCTGATCGTGATCCTGGTTGAGATAGCCTGCCAAGCCGACGACACAGTGGGCATCGACGAGCCCGGGGGTGACGACCGCGGCGCGGAGGACGCGGGCATCAGCGGGAACGGCCACCGTCGCCGCCGCGCCAACCGCGACGATCCGGCCGTCGGTCACCACCACAACGCCGTCGGTGATCGGGTCGCCGGCCATGGTGTGGATGATACGGCCATGAATGGCGAGGGTTTCCCCGGCTGCCGTGGCGGGATCGGCCGCGAACACGAAGAGCGCCGCGGCCAGGCCGACAGCGAAGAAGCGGATCGTCGATCGGGGGGCCTTGTCACTCATTTCGTCGGCCCCGCGCAGCACATCTCGGCTTGCTGATCGCGGCCGGCTCCATACCCGCCGACGGCGAAGAGGCGATCCTCGGGATCGTCGCGGTCAAACACCTTCCTCCCCTCGACCCACGTCTGGAGGACCTTCGTGCGAACCGCGAAGGGATCGCCTGAGAGGATGACAAGGTCGGCATCCTTGCCCGGCTCGAGCGAGCCGACGCGGTCGCCGAGATCGAGCATGCGTGCCCCGGCGAGCGTGAGCGCCTCGAGCGCCTTCTCACGCGACATCCCCGCCCGTACCGCGAGCGCCGCAGAGCGGAGGAAGAGGCGGGAATCGGTGACCGGATCGTCGGTGTGGAGGGCGCAGGGGACGCCCGCAGCCTCGAGGACCGCCCCGGTGGCCAGCGACATGTCCATCGCCTCGATCTTCCCCCCGGGGCTGTCGAGGACGATCACCGAACAGGGCACGCCGGCGCGGGCCAGTTCCCCTGACACCTTCCAGGCCTCGCTGACGTGGTGGAGCACGACCCGGAAGCCGAACTCCTCGCGGAGGCGAAGGACGGTGAGGATGTCATCAGCCCGGTGGCTGTGGTGGTGGACGATGCGACGCCCCTCGAGACATTCGACGAGCGATTCCAGTTCGAGATCGCGGGGGGGGCGTTTTGTGATGTCGGGGTCGGCGATTTTCCGCTGATATTCTCGCGCCGCGGTGAACTTTTGCCGAACGATCGCCGCCGATTTGCCCCGCGTGCCGGGGAACGGCGGATCGCGTTGGGAGTTCGTGCCGTTGGCCATCTTCAGGCCGACAAGCGCGTTCCCCGCGGCATCGCGCTGGAGCAATTCCTCCATCGTGTCGACCCGGCGGAGTTTGACGTAGACCGTCTGCCCGGAGACGAGGAGCCCGGAGCCGGGCATGATGTTGAGCGTTGTCAGGCCGCCGGCGCGGGCCTTGCGGAACCCGGGGTCGCGGGGGTTGATCGAGTCGAGGATCCGCACGTCGGGCTGAACGGGGGCGCTCGAATCGCCGCCGCTGCCGCCGCCGATGTGGCTGTGGGTGTCGACGAGCCCCGGGATGATCACCTTCCCCGTGACGTCGATCCGCTCGGCATCGTCCGGCACCGGCGTTGTCGGGCCCGGCCCGACGGCGACGATCCGCCCGTCTTTGACGATCACCGTTCCTGCCACGATCTCAGCGGAGGAAACGGGCAACACGGTCGCGCCGATGAAGGCGAGCGTTTCGCCGGCAGGCGACGGCTGTCCGCGTACCAGCACGAGCACCGCCAAGGCGGCGGCTATTGCTGCGCTCCGCCACCTGGAACCGCGCCGGGAGCCAGGAGAACCTGACCGGATCAGCCCGTTCGACGGGGCCTCGAGTCTGGGCCACGTCGCAGGCATTGCCTCACCCCTTGCGTTCGGCCGCCCTGAGCAGGGACCGGGCCGCTTCCTCGCTCCGCATCCTGGCCGTGATCGCCTCATCCCCGCGCGACGGAGCGGCCTTGAGCTTCTCGAGATCGGCCCGGGCCGCGGCGGCGTCGAGCTTTTCGGCGGGGATCGATCGCTGCGTGATGATCGTCACCTCGTCGTGGCCCACCTCGACGAAGCCCCCTTCAATGAACGTCCGACGCAGGCCCCCGCCAGCGCCCCCCTGCTCCCCGGTGATCCGTACCTCGCCAACGCCCAGGCGGCCGACGAACGGGGCATGGCCCCGGCCGATCCCGCGCTGGCCGTCGAACAGCGGCACCGAGATGAACTCGGCCCGGGTGTCGAGCACGGTCGACTCAGGAGTCGTGATCACGCAGCGGACGCCGGTCTCGCCACCACGCTTCGTTTCAGCCATCGCGTCAGTCCTGCTGGGATTTCACGGGGAGCCTTGGAAGTACCCAAGCGGCCGGTGCCGGTCGGGGAGCGTCTCGCGGTCAGGGAGGGGAATCAGGTCTTGGCGGCCAGTTTCTTGGCCTGTTCCTCGGCCTGCTCGATCGATCCGACGTACATGAATGCCGGCTCGGGGAGGTGATCCCACTTGCCGTCGGC
>CANGGC010000188.1 GCA_947453125.1 Planctomycetaceae bacterium
GGCGGGAATCGTCCGACCGGCCCCGGTGGCGCGACCACGCTTCCTGGCCAGATCGGTGGTGGCGGCAACCGACCCGGCGGCCCTGGGGGAGCGACGACGCTTCCCGGCCAGATCGGTGGCGGCGGCAACCGGCCGAGTCTTGGGGGGATCTCGACAAAGCCTTCGTTCCCGCAGCCTGGGGGCGGATTTGGCCCTAATCGCCCAGGTTCCGGCGGTGCGACAACGCTCCCCGGCCAGATTGGCGGCGGTAATCGGCCCGGTGGCATCGGCGGCGGCAATCGTCCCACCGGCCCCGGCGGCGTGACCACGCTTCCCGGCCAGATTGGCGGCGGCGGTGGGAATCGGCCCGGCGGGATCGGCGGTGGCAATCGTCCCACCGGCCCCGGCGGCGTGACGACGCTCCCCGGCCAGATCGGCGGCGGCAATCGCCCGGGCGGAATTGGCGGCGGCAACCGCCCCGGCATCGGCGGCGGAGATCGTCCCGGCGGGATAAGCGGCGGACGGCCGCTCCCTGGCCAGATCGGCGACGGGAATCGCCCCGGCCGGCCCGGTGAAGGGGGCTGGAATCAGGGGGGACGCCCCGGCATCGGCGGCAACCGGCCAGGTGGCTGGAATGGCAATCGGCCGGGCGAGTGGAACGGCAACCGGCCGAACTGGAACAATCGCCCCGGCTACAACGGCAACAACAACAACATCGGCAACAACGTCAACGTCAACAACAACAACTTCAACAACTACGGCGGCGGTGGTTGGGGTGGCGGCTACGGCGGCGGCTACTACGGTGGCGGCTACTACGGTGGCGGCTACGGCGGTGGATACAACAACGGTTGGAACAACGGCTGGAGCAACTGGGGCGCGTTTGGCGTCGGCGCCGGCGTCGGGGCCCTGGCCGGCTGGGGCCTCGGTAATTCGTGGGGCTATGGCGGATACGGCGGCTATGGCGGATACGGTGGCTATGGCGGTGGCTATGGCGGCTACGCCAACGCCTGGAACAGCGGCTACGTCAATCCCTACTACGACAACTGGTACAACGGCTGCTGGGGGAATGGCTGGGCGTCGCCGCTCGCTTTTGGCGCCGCGACGCTGGGGATGTCGTCGATGGTCAACTCGTGGGGGCTCGGCTCGAGTTCGCTCGGGTATGCGACCAGCTACGCCAATCCGTACTACGGCGCCGAGACGGCCGCGGTGGCCTCGGCCTCTCCCTACGACTATTCCCAGCCGATCGTTGTCAACAACTACATCACGAGCGACGGCGGCGATGCCACGAACTCCGCTGAAGGGGGCGACGGCGGGGTCGGCACGGCGGCAGCCCAGGTCACCCCGGCCCAGGCCGAGGCCAACAAGGCCCTCGACGAGGCGCTCGGGAAGTTCAAGCAGGGCGACTACCCCGGCTCGCTTGCGAGCATCGATAGAGCGGTGAAGTCGGCGCCCAACGACACCGTGCTCCATGAGGTGCGAGCGCTTGCGCTGTTTGCCCTCGGGCGCTACCCAGAGGCGGCGGCGACGCTCAATGCGATTCTCGCCGTGGCCCCAGGGATGGACTGGACGACGATGAGCGGCCTCTACGGCTCGGTCGACACCTACACCGGCCAGCTGCGGAAGCTCGAAGACTTCTGTCGCTCAAATCCCGGCAGCGCTGCCGGGCATTTTGTCTTGGCCTATCACTATCTCGTCGGCGGCCATGCCGATCTGGCGGCCGAAGCGCTCAAGGTGGTGGTGGCGAAGCAGCCGGGCGACATCGTCTCCAAGCGGCTGCTTGAATCGCTCGAGCCGCCGGCGGAAGCGAAGGCGGAAGAGGTGGCTGCTGCGGAAGCTTCCAAGCCGGCAGCCGCGCCGGCCGCGAATCAGCCGGCAGCACAAACGCCAGCTCAGGCTGAGGCTCCGGCCGAGGCGGAGCCGGCCGGCCCGGAGACCGACCTCGTCGGCACCTGGAAGGCCACCGAGGGGAAGAACTCCGTCACCCTCACGATCGGGGAGGATTCGTCGTTCACCTGGAAGGCAGAGCCGGAAGGGAAGCCGGCGATCGAACTGAAGGGTTCGCTCGACAGCAACGCCGACCAGATCGCCCTCCAGACGGAGGCCCAAGGGACGATGGTCGCCAACGTGAAGTCGAAGGGCCCTGATGCTTTCGACTTCCTCGTCGAAGGGGCCCCGAAGGACGCCAAGCCGCTCCAGTTCAGCAGGCAGAAATAGGCCATCGGGGGGCGACCGTCGGGCTCCCCTTTATCCCTCAAGCCCCTGCCGAATCACTCTAAATGGGGGTGTCGGCAGGGGTTTTTGGTAGGGTGCGAGGCCTAGGGGGCTTGCGCAGTTACGGCTCCCGGGCGGGAAATCAAGACTCTGTGAGTTGCGGGAAATCTGTTTGACACGTTTGGCGATTTCTCATACCCTGTTCGATGTCAGGGCAGTTTCTGTTGATGGTTTGATGAATCAGATCTGTTTCCAGCTTTTTTCACCCAGAAAAAAAGGGTTTGTGCATGAAACTCAAGTTCGCATTTGCACGGAGGGTAGCAGTCGGCTTCTTGGCCGTTGCTGTTGCCGCCGCAGGTGCAAATGCCTTCGCGGCTAATTACACCTGGAAGGGTGGCAACACCACTCCTACCAAGGCTTGGGCAACTGGCTCGAATTGGGCCCAGTCCGGCACGGCGGCCGCCGTGGCACCTCAGAATCTGTCGACCGTCGTCATTGGTCCGCTCGGTGGGGGAACTTCTTTAGTTCCCGTTCAGAGGACGATCAATGTTGCCACCGACACGAATACGGTCCAGTCGCTGACTTTCACCGCCAACAGCTACGCTGGCTACACCTTTTCTGGAGCCGGCGCGATTGTGCTCGCACCAAGTGCGGCAATCGTCAACAACAACAGCACGTTGACGGGTGGCTCGACCCAACAGGCAAGCGTCGTGCTCAAGAACGTGACTCTCAACGGGAACGCGTCGCTTTCTGGTAATGGCGCCCCGACCGAAATCTATTCGGTCATCGACAGTGCCGATCCTCTGAATCCGGGTACGCTCACAGTCTCGAGCAACAACCTGATTCTTCAGGGAACGACGGTGAATGTGAACCTTGTGGCAGGCACCGGCTCGACGGTCTCGCTCGATGCGGCTCCCTCGTTCCTCGACTTGACCATCGGCTCTGCCGGTAGTCTCGGTGGGCTGCCGGGGCGTGGTCCCGGTGTGTTCTTCGGTGCAACTGGTACGGGCAATTTGGATCTTCAGCTCGCTTCCAACTCGTATTTTGCCGTTGCCGGTACATCGCCGACTGCTGGCGATGGTGGCAACAACTACGACCAGTACGCCACCGACGGCGCTGTCAATTTCGGTGGTACGTTGAACCTCGACTGGGCGCAGGTTGGCTCGAGCACCTTCACCAGTTGGACGACGTTCAGTCTGTTTGACGGAGGCTCCTACACCGGTAACTTCAGTCAAGTGAATCTGGCCGGCAACGTGGCCCCTTACGCTGGCCTGACTTTCAATCCGTTTGGCAGCGAGTGGAAGACCGATCCCTTCATCGGGGCGGGTGGGCAGAGCCAGTGGCTGGTGTTTCAGTCCCAGTCTGGCAACCTTGTCGTGGTGCCCGAACCCTCGACGATCGTCTTCGCCGGCCTCGGCGTGGCGATGTCGGGCTGGACGATGTGGAAGAAGCGTCGCCTCAGCAAGCTTCTCGCTGCTAAGGCTGGCTGATTCCGCGGTCTCTTTTGGGTGAAAACTCTGGCCTGACACCAGATCTGTGAATGAAGTCCTGCGGCGGGCGCTCCGGTGCCCGCCGCAGGCTTTTTTATGCGCTGAGGTCACTGGGATCGCCGTGCCCTGAGCGCCGTCGATGTGAGCGGGCGGCGCTCGCGCAATGCCGCGCCGAGCGAAAGCGCTCGGAGGGCATGATCCCGTCCTGCGGGCTTAAAAGGCCCCCCGAGCCGTGGCGAGCTGATGGCCGCGGGGCCTTCAGGCAGCGGCGTGGCGGTGGAGTAATTCCGCCGGGATGACGTCGAGAGCCGATTCGTGCGTGGCCGCCAAGACCACCGGCGGGGCATGGCCCGCTCGGGCGGCCTCGAGCCAGCGGAGGGCGCAGAGGCACCAGCGATCCCCGACAACGAGCCCGGGGAAGCCCCACTGCGGCTGCGGCGTGACGAGATCATTGCCGACCGACACCGTGAAGGCGAGGAAGTCGGCGGTCATCACGGCGCAGACGGTGTGGGCCCCCGGATCGGAGGCGACCGATCGGCAGCAGCCGTCGCGGAGAAAGCCGGTGAGAGGCGCGTGGGAGCAGGCCACGAGTGCCTCGCCGAGGACGTTGCGATCAGAGGAGCGTTCGGCGGGGGCCGGAGGACGGTCGAAGGCGATCATCGGTGGAGAGGCCAAAGGAGGCGCGGGCGAGGGTGATCGATCGGCGATCGATCGACCCTTGAGGGCTATGATGCACCCTGAGGCTGCCAGGGGGCAAGCCGCGGGATGTGCCGATAGGATCGGCACGAAAAAAATCTTCGGGCGGAGGCCGCGATGCTGTCTTTGGAGGAGCCGACGTCTGGGCGCTGGCTTTCGCAGGTGGAGGGGCACCTCGACGAGCTTCTCATCGACCACGCCCATTGCGAGAAGAAGGCTGCCGGGGTGGCCATGAATCTCCTCTTCTCGTACGTCGACTGCGTGCCGCTTGCCCGGGCGATGACGGAGATCGTCGAGGAGGAGCTGCAACACTTCCGGATGGTGCTCGATCTCCTCGAACGCCGCGGGATCCCGTTTCGGAAGCTCTCCCCCTCGTCGTATGGCGCCAAGCTCCAGGCGCTCGTGCGCCGGGAGGAGCCGGCGAGGGCCGTTGATCGGCTCCTCGTGGGGGGGCTGATCGAGGCCCGCAGCTGCGAGCGCTTCGCCCTCCTCCGCGACCATGTCGCCGACGCCGAGCTCTGCGCTTTCTGGGGAGGGCTGTTTGAATCGGAGGCCCGGCACCATGCCACGTATGTCCGCCTGGCGAAGGAATTCCAGGGGGAGGCGGAGGTGGTGGCACGGCTGAGGGAATTGGCCGCCGCCGAGGCAGCGATCATGCGCGAGGGAGAATCGCAGCCGCGGATGCACTCCTGAGCCGTACGATGTCGGCAGGCACTCTCGTCGGCAGGCACGCTCGTTGTCAGGCAAAACAGGACGCGAGCGTTCGCTGGGGGCTGGCCTCCGTCTCCATGACCAAGTCGATGACCAAGTCGATCCAACGAGAGGCCCCGAGCGATGAGCAGCCCCTCTCCAACCGCCGCCGCGGCCAGCCCGAAGCCCCCTCCAGGCACCGGGGCGGCCGGGACGTTTGCGATCAATGAGGCGATTGCCGTCGGCGTGCTCGGGGCTCTGGCGATCCACGGGATCCTGCGCGTCTCAGGCGCGGTCGGTGAGGTGCCAGGCCTGGCGCCGCTCTGGGAGCTGTTGCCGGCGTGGCGGCCCCTCCCGCCCATGGTTGCCGATCTCCCCCTCCTGGCGATGCTCCTCATCGGCGGGGCGATCCTCGTGGCCGGGCTTCTCGGGCAGGTGATGGCGGGCGTGTTCGGGGCCGATCTCCTCGCCGGCGTGGCGATCCTCACGAGTGTCTTCCTCGGCGAGTGGCTGGCGGGGGTGCTCGTCGTCCTCATGCTCTCCGGGGGGAAGGCGCTCGAGGCCCGCGCGGTGAGCCGGGCGGGAAGTGTGCTGGCGGCACTTGCCCGGAGGATGCCGACGCTCGCCCACCGCCGCGAGGCGGGAGGGATCGTCGAGGTGCCGCTTGCTGAGGTGGCCGTGGGGGATGTCGTCGTCGTCCTCCCCCATGAGATCTGCCCGGTGGACGGCGAGGTGGTGGCCGGGCACGGGACGATGGACGAGAGCTATCTCACCGGCGAGCCGTGGCAGATGCAGAAGGCGCCGGGGGTGGCGGTGTTGTCGGGGGCGATCAATGGCCAGGGAGCGCTCGAGATCCGCGCTGCGCGCGTGGCGGGCGATAGCCGCTATGCCAGGATCGTCGATGTCCTCCGGGCGAGCGAGGAGCATCGCCCCCGCCTCCGCCGGCTCGCCGACTCCCTCGGGGCGCTCTA
>CANGGC010000189.1 GCA_947453125.1 Planctomycetaceae bacterium
CTCCCGCGCTGCGTGATCGCCGGCGACCAGTCGGTATCGCGTGACCAGCTGCGCGTCGAGCGTCTGGCCGATGGCCGCATCCGCTTGGAGAACCTCAGCGCCAACACCCCGGTGGTCGTCGAAGGGCAGAGCGACCCGATCATCCATCTCCAAGCGCGCGACCTCGCCGTGCCGGTGGCGGTGACGGCAGGGCGGACGCGGATCGAGTTTCGGCCGGTGGCCGTGCCGGGATCGCCTCCCCAACAGCCCCGGACGGCCTCTCCGGTTTCACCCTCCGCGCCGACTCCGCAGGCCCCTCCCGCCCCGGCCACTGTCACGCTTCCCCCCGCCGCGGCCGACCCTCCCCCCGGCCTCCGCTCCCTTCCCACCCCCGAGCGGGCCGCCGTCACCGCGGCCCCCGCCCGCGCCCGCTCCGCGGTCCCCTCGCTCGAGGCCGCGTCGGAAGTCGGCCCCTGGCTCGAACGAATCATCGAGATCCAAAAGATCTCGAGCGAGTCGCGGGAGTTTCACGACACCGCAGCCCGGGCCCTGATCGATCTGGTCGGCTTCGATCTGGGCCTGGTGCTGCTCCGCGCGGGCGAGAAGTGGACGATCGCCGGGTGCGGCGTCGAGTCGGATCGGACGACGGTCCGTTACAGCCAGACCCTTCTCAAGGCGGTCGTCGATCAGCGGAAGACGTTCTTCGACGATCTCGATTCGCTGACCGGCTCCGGGGCGGGGGCGAGCCTGATGGACATCGAGGCCGGAGTGGCCTCGCCGATCTTCGGGCTTACCGACGACGTGATTGGCGTCCTCTATGGCGTCCGGACGACCCAGGGGCTCGTCGCCCGCGGCCCGATCACGCCCCTGGAGGCGCAGCTGGTGCAGCTCCTCGCCGGATCGGTGGGGGCGACGCTCGCCCGCTCCACGGCGAGCCAGTCGCAGGCGACCTTCGAGCAGTTCTTCACCCGCGAGCTTTCCGAACAACTCGCCCTCCGCCCCAACCTCCTCGACGGCCATGACGCCGATGTCTCGATCCTGTTCTGCGACATCCGTGGCTTCAGCCGGATCAGCGAGCGGCTCGGCCCAGCCGGGACGATGGACTGGATCGGGGACGTGATGGGGGAGCTTTCCGACTGCGTCCTCGCCCACTCCGGCGTCCTCGTCGATTACATCGGCGACGAGTTGATTGCCATGTGGGGGGCGCCGGTCGACCAGCCCGATCATGCCACGCTCTCCGCCAGGGCGGCGGTCGACATGCTCGCTGCGGTGCCGCGGATCAACGAGCGCTGGGCGGCGACGCTCGGCGAGACGATGGATCTCGGCATCGGCATCAATTCCGGTGTTGCCCGGGTGGGAAACACCGGCTCGAGGCACAAGTTCAAGTACGGCCCCCTCGGCAACACCGTCAATCTGGCCAGCCGCGTCCAGGGGGCGACGAAGTACGTCCGCTCGCGGATCCTCGTGACCGACGCGACCCGCTCCCGGATGGGAGCCGGTTTCGCGAGCCGGCGGGTGTGCCAGGTGCGCGTCGTCAACATCGCCGAGCCGGTCGTTCTCCACGAGCTCGGCCGGACCGACGACGCCGGATGGGGCGAGCTCCAGCAGGCCTACGAGGGGGCGCTGTCGGCCTTCGAGAACAGCGACTTCCACGAAGCAGCCCATCTCCTCGGCGGCCTTCTCCAGACGCGCCCCGATGACGGCCCGAGCCTGCTGCTCCTCTCCCGGGTCGCCAACTGTCTCGTGTCGACCGACAGGGATTTCAATCCCTGTTGGGACCTGCCCGGAAAATGATCGCCACGCGGGAGCCCGGCTACTCCAGGCCGTAGGCCCCGGCCATCGGCAGATCGATGCCCGACCGGCTGGCGAACTGCGTCCGCGACAGGAAGCGGGGCTCGAGGTTGAACGTCACGCCGACGTTGTTGCGGCTGTAGTCGACGTTGAAGCCGAACGTCATCAGGAACGACTCGCCGATGCGGGTGAGCTGGAAATTCTGCCCGATGTTCATCCCGCGGAGGTTGAGCGCCGTGCCGAACGAGCTCGCCCACTTGGGGCTCATCCGATAGGTGTACGACCCGACGAGCACGCTGGCGTCGATCGGCCCGCCGAACTCGTTGAACCCGAGATAGAAGCTCCCCCGCGGCGTCCGGTTGAGGAGGGCACCGACGGTGTAAAGCTGCTGGCCGCCGGAGAAGAAGTCGACGTCAGCGGTGGAGACGACCGTCGTCCGGTCGCCGACATGCCAGCGGAAGTCGTACTGCCAAAGTCCCATCAGCTGGCCGAAGTTTTGCCCCGTTTGCGGGAACAGCTCACCGTCGATGTCGAGCGTGATCCAGTCGATGATCCGCCGGTTGCCGGCGGGCCCGCGCTTCGTCTGCCACCGCTGCCGCGCGGCCAGCCGGATGGCGGTGAGATCTTGGGCGATCTCCGTCGGGCCGGTCACCCATCCCCCCATGCCGCGACGGACGAGATACGAGCGCGGATCGTACTTGCCGTCCGGTCCGAACACGGTCGAGTAGGGAAGCGGCGTCGCCTGCCCGGGGATGGCGCCGTAGTCCCAGTAGGGGATGTTGCGGCGGTATTGATTGATGGTGTCGTCGTCGATCTGGTCGTAGAGCGGCAGCTGGTTCATGTCCTGCGAGCTGTTCGCATAGGAGAACTCGCTCTCGAATACCACCTTGTGGGCCAGGCCGTGGACATTCCACAGTTGGCTCTCGACGGAATTGTCCGCCGACCACATCGGCACGCTCGAGCGGATGCCGACCTGCCCGAAGGCGCGATTGAGGGGCGATTGCGTCAGATCCTGCCCCCAGTGGGCGAGCTCGCCGAGCGCGTAGGGGACGATCTTCACCACCCCCGCCTGGAACGGCAGATCGAGTTCGTGCCGGGTGGAGAAGCGCTCGCCGATGACGTTGTTCTCGTAGGGGAGCGTCGTCCAATACTGCAGCCCCTGGCCGGCGGTCGGTGTCTGGGGGAGATTCTGCCGCGCGTAGGCCAGTCCGCTGTGCTCGTACCAGGTCACCGCATCGCGCAGCAGCGGCTGCCCCATGGAATAGTGGTCGAGCCGCGGCCACCATTCCGTCTGCGTGAAGAACGGGTTGACCCGGACGCTCGTGAGGAAGCGCAGCTCGCGGTTGTCCACGGGGCGGCGGAGATCGAGCCAGGTCCGCTGCTCGTAGCCTTCTTCCCACTCCGCCTCGTAATACTCCTCGAGGAAGTTCATGTCGCTGATCCAGCCGGCCGCACCGCGGGCCTGCCAACCGCCGGCGAGATCCTGCCGATGGCGCCAGAAGGATCGCCCGCGGAAGGCGTTGGGATAGGTGAAGTCGCGGCGATAGAGGCCGAGGTTGTCGATGCCGCTGTCGCCGATGATCCAGGCATCGAGGACGCCGTTGGCCGGCGAGCCTAGCCCAAGAAAATCGGGGCGGTTGTAGAGGAGCGACGTGCCGCCGCCGACACCGCGGTAGCTGAGGTAGTCGACGTCGAAATCCCAGTCGACGCCGTCCGGCGGCCGCCGCCAGCCAAAGACCTGGAAGGCATCCCAGCTCGTCAGCAACTGCGTGCCGAAGATGCGGTCGTTCTTCACCTGGACGTTGTTGATGTAGAAGGTCGGCTTCTTGGCATTCGTCGCCAGCACCGGCCACCACAGCACCGGGACGTTGCCGAGCGTCAAGGTGTTGCCCCGGCTGGTGACGAACTGCTGATGCTCGAGCACGGGCTCTCCGGTCACTGCGTCGATCATCGGCTGGCCGTCGCCCCCCGCCAGCGGCACCTGTTCGTCGGTGAACTCGAGCTCCCTGGAGCGGAACTCCCACGTCGGCACCCCGAGCCGGCTCGAGGTGAGGCCGGTCCGCTGGGCGACGAACCGGCTCCGATCGACTTGGCGGATGACGTCGGCACGGAGCCGGACGAGCCCGGCGTAATTGTCGACGGGAGTGAGCACGGTGGCGCCGGTGATGACGCCCGAGGAGCGGGGCACGTCATAGAACATGCTCATCGCCTCGACCACGCGCTGTCCCTGACGAAAGACGACGTTTCCCTCGAGGTAGAGCTCCAGCGGCGTGTCGGCCGACTGCGCCGCGTTGCCGTCGAGATCGGGCTGGGTGCCGCTCCGCGTCCAGATGACAACACGGTCGGCGGCGATGTCGAGCGGGCCGGCCGGGTCGACCCCGTCGATGACGAGGTTGACCCCCGACGTGATCACCGCCACCCACTCGCCACCGGTGGGACTGGGGAACCAGCGGATCGAGAGCGGGACACTCGACCGCGGGAAGGCGCGGAGCCGGCGGGCCGGAGCGGCCACGCCCACCGCCGGCGGCGCCGGCGCGGCAAACTCGCTGAACTGCGCGAGATCCGTGCCACGATCACGATCGACGAACTGGACCTGCTCGACGCCATCAGCACCGGCCGCGGCGTCGTCGCCCCCGACTGCCTGGCGGACCGGCGCGGGCACGTCGGCGACGGCCTCGTAGACCGGCGGCGTGCCCGTCGGCGGCACGACGCTGGCGAACTGGAGCCGCGGATCCCGTCGCGTCCAGAAGCGGCCGGTCCAGCGCGGGCCGCGGACCGTCGACAGCCCGGGCTCAGCGCCGGCCACCGGAGCGCTCCCGGCGGTCACCGAGACGTTGCCCGCCATCCGCACGAGCATGCCGCGGAGCGGTGGAAGCGGCGTGCCACCATCGCCATCCGGATCGGTGAAACGATCGGTGGGGTCACCGCCCCCCCCCTCCGCGAGCGGATCGCCCGGATCTTGCTCGATCCACACCACCGCCTCGTGCGATTCGGCGACCGTCGGCCCCTGTTCGATGCGCACGCCACCGGTGAGATGCCAGACGTCGTAGGAGCCCTCCGTCCACCGCGATGCCTGCGCGGCCCGGATGGCGATCGCTTCGGAGGGATCGACGGCCGGCACCTCGATGCTCGAAGCCTCGGCGATCGCCGCGGCGAGGCCGCGTGCCGGAAGCGCGGAGAGCGCCCCCGCGGCCGCCTCCGGTTGCGAGACTGGCTGCGCCCCTGCAGGCAGTGCCTGCCACGCGATGAGCAGCAGCACGATCGCCATCAACCATCGCGCGACGTCACCGCGCGCCGGCGCACGGCAACGCCGCGCGTGGCGGTGTCGGCCGTGGGACACGGGAAAGGTGACGTGGTCGAGCAAGCGATGCCCGCGGAGGGGTCGGGAGGGACGGTCCGTCAAAACGGCGCGGGTTATAGGAGCCGGATCCGACAGGGGTCAAGGCGTTGCGCCGCCCTGGAGGCGTCCGCAAGTGCCGATGTTCGAACGGTTTACCGCCGCGGTCCCGGTCGCCATCCCAGGCCCCACGGCCGCGACGTCCCTGGTGAGCCGGGGAGGCTGCGGTAAACACTCTGGTGGCGGAGACGACGCGGTCTGGGAAGTGACGACGGGGATGTCTGGGGGGAAGCGGAAGGTTTGTCCCACCCCTCCTGGGCAGCGCGACTAAGATGGCGAGTGGGCAACGGTGTTGCCTGCAGTTCCCATGCTGCCCGAGCATCCGCCCTCCCACCGCCCGGTCCAGGGTCCCGCAACCGCCCGCATCCCCGTGCCGTCCGGCGATACCCGGTTCCCCCCGTGTCGCCTCCCCGCCCCCCCACCTTCCGCACCACGTCGGCCCCCCGGCCGGCGCGACGCCACGGAGTCGGCCCAGCGATGTCGCTTCCCGGTGCCCCCCCCCGAATGGCGGCCGAGGCGTCCTCCCCGCCGCCGCCCTCACGTCCCCCCGTCAGCCGACGCGTGGCGCGCTGGCTCATTGAACACCGGATGGTGCTGTTCCTTGTCGCCCTCGTGCTCGGCGGAGTCTCGGTGGAACGGTCGCGGCACCTCGAGTTCATCCGTTCGATCGACACGATGTTCGACCGCACCGACGCGGCGCTCCCCCCCTACCGCCGCCTCGCCCGGGCCTTCGGCTCGAGCGAAGTGGTCCTCGCCGCGTACGACGCGCCCGATCTGCTCACGCCTGAGGGAATCGCAACACTCCGCGACATCACCCAACAGCTCGAACGGATCCCCGGGATC
>CANGGC010000190.1 GCA_947453125.1 Planctomycetaceae bacterium
AAGCGGTGACGGTTACAATACGCCAAGAACGCTGTTTGACCCGAGGAAAACGCTAGATTTTGCGGTTCGTGGGTGTCGGTTCTCCACCGTTCATCGTGGGGATTCACACCGTAGAGGTCACAGGTTCGAATCCTGTGCCGCCCACTTCGTATTCCGGACTGAAAATCGTCCGGCCTGAAACTCGCGATCCCGAGGCGAAACGATTGTTTCTCCGGGGATCTCGCTGTTTCTGGACCCAACGTCGAGCCGGCTCAAAACGTGGCATTGGCCCGCAGGCCGTAGACGAAGGCATTGTCGGTAGAGATCGCCCCCAGCCCCGGGCGGATCCACTGAATGTCGGGAGTGATGTTCAGCCAGGGGGTGGCCTGGACGTTGTAAAACCACTCCACGCCGACGCCGTCGCGGGGGCCGAAGAGGGCCGTCGGCACCGGGCCGAATTGCGTGCTCGCCCCGACGAGATAGCAGCCGAGCCCGAACGTGTCGCCTCGCATCCTCCCCAGCGGGCTGTAGCCACCGACGCCGGTGCTGAGGAAGTAGCGGATCGGATTCGGATTGCCGTCGGCGATCGAGGCCCGCCCAAACAGCCCCCAGCCCCGGGTGGGCTTCTCCGAGTAGCGGACGAGGTATTGGTCGAAGCCGCCGTAGACCACCCAGGAATCCCACAGCGTCCGGCCGGACGTCGCCACCGGGCCTCCCCCGACATCGGGCGGCTGGAACGCAAACCGCAGGTCACGCTGCTCCTGATGCTTCCAGACGCCGCCGAGATGCTGCTGGCCAGGAACGTCGAGGATCGTCGTTTTTCGCTTGATCTCGCCGCCGACGATGATTCCCTGATTGAACAGATCGCCAAACTGCATGAAGTCGGCGGTGCGGTTCTTGGGATCCATGACGTAAAACGCCATCCCGCCCCACTCGCGCGGAGAGACGACCCCCGCGGTGAAGAACGAATAGGGCATCCCGAGGAGGAACGAGGGATTGGCGATCAGGGCCTGATTGACGAATTGGTCGGTGCCGTCGCCGCCGGCGAAGACGTCCTGGTCGAACGAGCCGAGAATGTCCTTCTTTCCGCCGTAGACGACCCATTCCGGCGCCAGGGGCTGGGTGAGGAGGAAGTTGGTGATGTAGGGCACGCCGGGATCGTTCGGCCGGGGTGGGAGACAGGCCGGGAAGACCACCGGCGTGAACGCCCCGGAGCGGAGCGACACGTTGCCGTATTCGCCGTACCAGTGCTCGGCCCGGACGAGCAGCCGACCGTGCGGGAGCCCACCGAACTTCTCGAGATCGACGACCGCGTCATATTCGCCGCGGCCGGTGTAGACGAAGACGTCACCGACGCCCAACGGCGGCGGGACGGGATTGTCGATGCCGCCGGCAACGCCGAATCCGAACTGCGTCTCCCGGCCACCGAAGGTGATCCCGGAGTCCTTTGTCGACAGCCACCGGTCGAAGAGATCGCCCGTCACCGTCTTGGGGCCGAACGGATCGCTTCCGCCGGCGACCGCCGACGAGGCTTCCTCGGGCGGGGCCGGGTCGTCGGGGAGCAGGTCGAACGCATACGGGGAAGCGAGCCGTTCGGTGATCGCCTCCCCGTCGACCGAGTCTTGGGCATGGACGGGAATCGCCGCTGCCAGGAGCAGTCCGCCGACGATCGACATCCGAATAAATGATGGCACGGATGGCTTTCAGTAGTTGGCGACAATCTGAGCTCGGACGAGGAGACCGCTCTGTCCCGCCACGAATCCGGTCCGGTTTTGGCCTGCCGGAGAGTTCTCCAGCCAGGCCGTGTCGAAGGTGAAGAAAAGGTTGTCCTTCCCCGGGAGGAAAAACCGGTTGAAGCCGATCCCCCACTCGGTGCCCGAGCCGTAGGCTCCGGTCACGTACGACGAGCGGGCGTAGAGCTCGGTCTCGCGCGGGACAAGAAAAAAGCCCGCCTTTACGAAGCCGCCGAAGGCCGACGTGGAGGCGATCGGCAGCGGACCGGTGGCCTGAAATCCCAGCAGATCCTGGAAGTAGATCTCCGACGAGAGCCCGAGGCCGCGGTACTTCCAGGCCAGATCGATGGCCGCAAGCGAGATGTCGTAGGAGGTGAGCGTGACGCCGGGGGCGAGGGCGCCCGGGGTCGTGATGATCGTGCCATCGGAGAGGCGGATGGGGGAGTTTTCCACCGCGTCGCTCGCCGACTGGTTGCCGCTGCCGAGGGCGTAAGTGTAGGAGCTGCCGAGTCGGATCGCAGGGGCCTGATGGTCCTGGAGGTCGGAGTAGCCGCGGCCAAACTCCCCCCACGGCTCCCACCAGGCCGACCCGGACCAAGCGAAGCGGGTGTTGAGCGCCTCGGGGATGAGGTTGAGCGTGTTGAACCCGTTGGCCAGCATGGCGTGATAGAAGACGCCATCGAGCGGTTCGCCGGTGAGCCACACCCCCTGGCTCAAACTGGGGCGGAAGAAGGTGGTGGCCATCGTGCGGTCGGCGCTTTGGAGTGGTGCGAAGGCACTTTCGAGCCATTCCCGCGAACCGGGCACCTTCGACTGGCCGACGCTCAATTCGAGGCTGTCGCTGAAGCGGTAGCTCAGCCAATAGGCCCGGAAGCCGATCGGCTGGTTGGTGACCGAGTTGTAGTCGATGTTGAGCAGGTACGAGAGCCGGGGGAGGAGCGCATCGCCCGAAAAGATCAGGCGTCCGCGGGGGATGCCGAAATAGTTCGAATTGGCGATCGGAATCACGTTCCCCGCGCTGTCGGTCCACGAGCTTTTCTCGCGGGCGAATCCGTCATAGCGGAACATGTTCTGGTTGCGGATCCGCAGGGAAAAAGGAGTCTCGCCGGGGTCGCGGGGGAGGATGGCAAAGCCGTTGTCGTAGTCGGCGAAGAACCGACTTCCCAGTCCGACGTCGTCGGCCCAGCCCTTCCCCGCGGCGGCTGCTTCGGCTTCCCACACCTCGGGCACCGGCGCTGGAATCGCCTCCGCGATAACGCTGGCCTCCGGAGGCTCGGCAGGCTTTGCAGGCTCGGCAGCCGGGAGCGGGGACGAAAGCCAGGCGGCCAGGGCAAGACAGACGGCGATCGCCAGGCAGCCGCGGAAGCGCCTGTCGCCGTTTCGCCCTGATGATGCCTTCGGCATGAAGCGGTTGAAGGTGTGGTTGCCGGCGAGAATTGCGGTGGTTTGGGCGGGCCGGGGGGAAGGACAACCTTCGCGCGGTCCTCTCCCCACAATCAGCCATGCCCCGCTAGCGCTCAATCGGCTGATCGGGCCAGCGGGGTCGAGAAATCCGGTCGTGCAGGCGAAGGATGGCCGCCAGGAAATCCTCGTCGATCGCCTTCTCTTGGAGGGGGAGCCTGCTCGCCCGAGAAGCGACCCTCATCGCGATTCGCTGGACCGATGCGCGATCCGTAGGCGCTGGTGCGCGAAGCGTCGGTGGCTTTGGCCAATTCGTTCCGTGGGACGACCGATTCGTGCCCTTCGGATGAGATGCGCTTGTGCGATTGCTACGCTCCGATCCTATGGAGCCCTTGTTCCAGTCGTTCCCCCCCAACGTTCTGCGGATCCTCCGATGCGTCACCTGCGTGTTCGAGCTTCTTCGCTGATCGCCGCCGCTGATCATCAGCCGGTCGCTGTCGGAGGTCCAATGTCGTCCCCGTCGTCTACCTTCCCTTCCCACTCCACTGATCGGAGTGCGGGTTTCCACCAGGCACCAGTCATGAAACCATCCCGAGTTCGATGGATCTGCTCCGGGTTGAATCGACTTGTCGTCGTCCCAGCCGTCCTTGCCACAGCGTTGCTGATGGCTTCGACGGCGAGCGCCCAGCTCTACACGACGACGGGGTCGACTGGGAATTGGAATTCGGCCCGCTGGGCGACGGGCACTTCCGGCCCTTTCACCAGCGCCTGGGTGAGTGGATCCGACACGCAGTTCAGCACTGGCACGTACTCATTCGCTAGCATGTTCGCTAGCCCGACGACGGGTACGATCGGCAACATCACGACCGATGCGAATGTGAACATCTCTTTCGGGAATTCCGCAAGCCAGACGATGTCGTTTGGCAGTGCGACCAAGACGTTCAGCCTTGGTGCCGGAAGTTTGGTCGACTTCGGTACGGTGGGCCTGGCCGGAACGAATGGACTGACCAAGGACGGTGCCGGCACGCTCGTGCTCACCGGTGGTGCCTACACCGGCGGTTTCACGCTCAACGCTGGCAACGTCGTCGCCAGGGGGGGCAACGCCTTCGGCACCGGAGCCCTCACGATCAATGGTGGAGCGATTGGCGGCACCGTCAACTACACCGCGCCGGCCAGGACGGGCAGCGCCATCAACGTCGGTGGCAACTTTCAGATCGGTATCGCCGACAGCCCGGCCATGGATGCTGCGAACATGACGTTCTCGAACGCTGGCAACGGCTTGAACCTCACAGGCAGCGCCCGGACGATCACGCTCGGTTCGAGCGGATCGATGACCTTCGGTCAAGCGATCACAAACGGCTCCCTGACCCTCAATCGGCTTCCCGGTGCCTCCGCTGGCCAGTTCGGTCTCACGGCCGCTAACACCATGAGCTCCTTGACGCTCGACGGCGTTCAGGTCAACGCCAGTGGTAACAACTCCGCTCTCGGTGCCGGCAATGTGACGCTTACGGGTGCGGATGCCACCACGCTGAAAATCATGGCGGGCCTGACGTTTGCCAACAACTTCGTGATCGGTGATTCGGCCGGTAGAAAGACGATCGCGGCCTTCGGTTCGAATGCCTCGATCACCGGCACGATCACGAACAATGACAGCCAAGGCGGACTCCAGATCGGGTCGGGGAATGGCCGGAAGTTCGACATTGGTGTTATCAGCGGCACCGGTGCGAGCGGGGTGCTGTTCGGTGGTACGAGCAGCGCCGGCGCGGCTCTCGTCGGCCAGGTGACCGTCAACGGCGCTGGCACCTATGCCGGAAACACGACGATCAACTCCGCGAGGGTGAACTTGGGAGTGGCCGACGCCATTGCCAAAAACAATCTTGACATCCGCGGTACTGGGGTCCTTGACCTCAACGCCTACGGCCAGACCGTGAAAGAGTTGACCGGCGATTCCTCTGCGAAGATCCAGTCCTCGAACAATCTTGGCACGCTCACTGTCGGAGCAAGCAACGCTTCGTCCACCTTTGACGGGCTGATTCTCGGTACAGGTGGAGACGTGGCCCTCGTGAAGCAGGGCACCGGGAGTTTCACGCTTACCAATTCCGGCAACACATTCACGGGTGGGGTGACGGTGAGCAACGGCAATTTGATTGCCGGCACTGACGTGCTGAAGAGCCAGGCCGTGACGCTGACTAACACGACGTCGATCCTGACGTTCAATCAGTCGGGCAACGGGACGTTCAGTGGCGATATCACCGGGGCGGGATCGCTTGTCAAGAGTGGGTCGGGTGTTGTCACGCTTGACGGTAGCAACACCTACTCTGGAAACACCACCGTAAGTGGCGGTGGCGGCCTCATCGGCACGACCGATACGATCCGTGGCAATATCACGCTCTCCGGTAGTTCCGCCGTCACGTTTGACCAGGCGACCAACGCGATTGTGACCAATACCATCTCCGGAGACGGTTCGCTGACGCTCGCTGGGTCTGCCGTGATTACCCTCAGCGGGTCCAACAACTACTCCGGCGGCACGGTCGTCTCCAACGGCACGCTCAAGGGTGCTGCGGGGGTGGGGATCCGGGGGAACATTATCAACGATTCGGCGGTGATCTTCGACCAGGTCACCAGCGGCACCTACGCAGGCAACATGACGGGTGGCGGCTCGCTGACGAAAATTGGGAGCGGCGATCTCAGGATCACCGGCGTCAACGACTACACCGGCGGCACAACGGTGTCGAATGGCAATCTCATCGGCACCACCAGCAGCCTGACCGGCGATATCGTTGTCTCCGGGGCGAGCTCCTCGGTGGAGTTTGACCAGTCGAGCACCGGCACCTACTTCGGCGTGATTTCCGGGGTCGGCGGAGTGAAGACGATCGGCACCGGAACCG
>CANGGC010000191.1 GCA_947453125.1 Planctomycetaceae bacterium
CCTCAAACGATCGGGGTGGTGGGACCCGTCTCCGGGCGTGGTAGGATTGAGCGATTCTCCCCCCGGAATCGAGCATCCATCCCTATGCAGTCCCGTTCCTCACCGCTGGCCCTCCTCGTCCTCCGCGCGATCTTTTTCATGGTGGCGATGGGGATCGCCGTCCTCATTTTCAGCGCCGAAGGGATGCGTGAGGCCCCGTCCTGGGTGCCCTGGGCCGTCCTCTTCGGCATGGCGGCGGTGCCGCTGACGGTGATCGGCATCGACACCTCGATCCAGAGGAAAGACCTGACCGTGATCACGGCGGTTTACTTCGGCATGCTCGTCGGGGTGTTCCTGACGTATGTCGCCATTCTCGCCCTGACGCCGATCATTCCCCCTCCCCCGCGCAGTCCGGTCTTCGACTGGCTCCCGCTCGTCCTCGGGATGGTGCTCTGCTACGTCTGCACGAGCCTCCTCCTCCAGACGCGCAACGACTTCCGCTTCCTCATCCCGTATGTCGAGTTTGCCCGCGACATTCAGGGGATGAGGCCGAATCTCCTCGACTCCAGCGCCATCGTCGACGGCCGAATCGCCGAACTCGCCGAGGCGGGGCTGTTCGAGAGCCGGTTTGTCGTCCCGTCATTCGTGGTCGACGATCTCCAGTCGGGGTCCGATTCGGCCGACCGCCAGCGTCGGCTCCGCTGCCGGCGGGGACTGGATGTCCTCAACCGCCTCCGCGAGAGCAAGGCGATCCAGATCGAAGTTATCCCCCCCGACGACGAAGTCGACGCCGAGGTCTCCGACGACGCCCGGACGGTCGCCATGGCCGGAAAGCTCGGCGGCCGGATCATCACCAACGATCCAAACCTCGTGAAGATCGCCGCTCTTCGCAGTGTCCAGGCGATCAACGTCAATGACGTTTCAGTGGCCCTCCGGCCGACGTACGTTCCCGGCGATCTCCTCACCGTCCGCCTCGTGAAGCCGGGGGAGGAGCACGGTCAGGCGATCGGCTACCTCGACGACGGCACGATGGTGGTTGTCGAGGGGGGCCGCGACCAGATCGGCCGGACCGTCGGGGTGAGTGTCACAAGCACCCTCCAGCGGCCGGCGGGCCGGCTCGTCTTCGCCCGCCCCGACGATCACCGCGGTTGAGGGGGGGCGGGCGATCCGTCCCTCTGGCGCATGCCCCCGAGAAGTTCGCTACGATTTTCCACCGGGGTTTCCCCTGGGGGGGAACCATCCCGTTCCGTTCACGGCCGGGGCCTGAAGAGCCCCGGTCACGCTGCTCCAAGGAGACCCGCATGATCCGTTCGCTCCGCTCCTTCACCCACCGCCTCGCGATCCTCGCCCCGCTCGCTGTCGGGCTGGCGTGTGCGCCATCGGCTTCCCTTTCGGCCGCCGACTCGGGTAATCCCGCCTATGCCGACCCGGCCAAGACCGACGACGACTTTCCCTTCCAGGGGGAGTACTCGGGGGAGGTGCCCGTCGGGGGCGCTCCGATGAAGCTCGGCGTCCAGGCCGTGGCCCTCGGTGACGGCCAGTTCGACATCGTCGTCTTCCCGGGCGGCCTCCCCGGGGATGGCTGGCAGGCCCCCACGAAGCTCAAGGGGAAGGGGAAGCGCGACGGCTCGAGCGTTCCCTTCGAAATCACCGATCCGGATGGGAAGACCCACAAGGCGGTCATCAAGGACGGCGCCGTCGTCGCCGCCGATGGCAACGCGAAGCTCCCCAAGGTGGATCGGAAGAGCCCGACGCTCGGCGCGAAGGCGCCGGCCGGCGCGACGGTCGTGTTCGACGGCAACGGCGTGGAGAAGCTCGAGGGAGGGAAGGTGACCCCCGACGGCCTCCTCATGCAGGGCGTGACGAGCAAGGACAGCTTCGGCGATGCCACGTGGCACATCGAGTTCCGCCTCCCCTACCAGCCGAAAGACCGTGGCCAGGGGCGTGGCAACAGCGGCGCCTACATCCAGGGCGCCTACGAGATCCAGATGCTCGACAGCTTCGGGCTCGAGGGGCTCAACAACGAATGCGGTGGCGTCTACTCCGTCGCCGCCCCGGCGGTGAACATGTGCTATCCGCCACTCCAGTGGCAGACGTACGACATCGATTTCACCGCGCCGAAGTATGACGGCGACAAGAAGGCGTCGCCGGCCCGGATGACCGTGCGTCACAACGGCGTCGTGATCCACAACAACGTCGCCGTCAATCAGATCACCCCCGGCGGGACCGGCGGTGACGACAAGCGTGTGAAGGGGCCCCTCCACCTCCAGGACCATGGCAATCCGGTGCGCTACCGCAACATCTGGGTGCAGCCGAAGCCGTGAGCGAACAGCGCTCGGTGTCACCGTCGACGCACGCACCGATCGCCCCGGCGGGCCTCCCCGCCGGGGCGACGGTCTGCACGGCCTGCGCGCTGTTGTGCGACGACGGAGTCGTGCGCCCGGCGGAAGGGCGCTTCGAACGCCTCTGCGAGCGTGGAGCCGAGAGCTTCCGTCGCCATCACGCCGCGGCGGCCGCGCGTGTGGCGGCGACGATCGACGGCCGGCCCGCCGACGTGGCCGCAGCGATCGCGGCGGCGGCGGCGCGGCTCTCCGCCGCCCGACGCGTCCTTGTCACGGGGCTCAACGACCTCACCATCGAGGGTGTGACGAAGGCCTGCGACGTCGCCGAAACGCTCGGGGCGGCGATCGCCCCGGCCATCGATGACGCGTGCCATCCGGGGGGATCGACGATCGCCCGTTGTGGCGAGGTCACGGCCGCCTGGGAAGAACTCCGCGACCGCGCCGACCTCGTCATCTTCTGGGGCCACGATCCCGCCGACTCCCATCCGCGGTTCGTGGAGCGCTTCGTCGCTCCACCCCTTCCCTTTCCACGACGGACGATCGCCGTCGGCACAGCGCCGTTCCGCATCCCCCCTTCTGCCGATCACGTCCACCTTCCCCTCGATGCTGACGACGACGACGTCGACCTCGCGCGGCTGCTCCTCGCCAGCGGCCTCGAGCGTCCCCTGGGAGCCGCCCCGGAACGCCTCCGCGACGCGGCGCTCGCGCTGCGGTCCGCGATCGACGCCGCCCGCTGCGTGGGAATCGTGACCGGCCGGCGCGATCCGCTCGGCCTCTCAGCCTGGGGGGTGGTCGGGGTCGTCCGAGCGCTGTCGCGGCGCCTGCCGGCCTTCGTAGTCCCGCTCGATTCAGGCGCTCACGCCCCCAACGCTGCCGGAGCCAAGGCTGTGCTCACCTGGCGGTATGGCGCCGCGGCGTCTGCGGCGAGGGCCGGCGTCGCCGGCGGGCAATCGGCGGAAGCGATCGACCTCGTTGCCACCGGCGCCGTCGACTCGATCCTCGTCCTCGGCCGACTTCCCCCCCATGTCGACGAGGCGATCTCGAATGGGATCGATCCGCGCGGGGTGATCCGGATCGCCCCCGACGCCCCCGCAGGAGCGCACGACGGCGTGTGGGTGCCATGCCGGGAACTGTTCGACGAGGTGGGGACGCTCCTCCGCAGCGATGGACGGACGGTCGAGCTGGTCGGTGGCGCCGATGACTCGCTGCCGTCAGCCGTCGCGCTCCTCGCGGCGCTCCGTGAGCGGCTTGTCGGCCCGCAGTCGCCCAAAACGGAAGGGGGCAAAGCATGATCCCCGCGTCCCCCCGACCGCGCTTCGTGCTCCGCGGCGGAACGATCCACGATCCACTCCACGACCGGGACGGAGTCATCGACGATCTCTGGATCGACGACGGCATGATCGTGCCGCGGCCGGTGATCACCGCGGGCTTCACCGTCGTCGACGCCACTGGCTTGGTGGTCATGCCGGGGGGCGTCGATCTCCACAGCCACATCGCCGGCCCCAAGGTGAACCTCGGCCGACGACTGACGCCCTCTCCCGCCGCCGATGGCCGTCATGCCGTCCCCACCATCGACGCCACCGGCTGCCTCTACGCGGCGCTCGGCTACACGACCGTCTTCGACGCCGCGATCGCCACCTCCGCCGCGAGGCTCGCGCACCTCGAGCTCGACGACCTCCCGATCCTCGACAAGGGGATCTATCTCCTCGCCGGCGACGATCAGCGGGTGATCGACGCGGCGGCCAGCGGCGATGATGCGGCGATCCGCCGGCTCGTCGGTGCCGCCATCGAGGCCGGCCGTGGCTGGGCGGTGAAGGTGGCAAACCCCGGCGGCAATCTGTTCTGGCGTTACGGCCGCCGGGGCGACCATCACGATCTCGACACGCCGCTGCCAGGGCTCGCGCTCACGCCGCGGGGGCTCCTCGACCGGCTCGCGACGGCGGTCGACGCGCTCGCCCTCCCCCACCCACTCCACATCCACACGGCCAATCTCGGCCTCCCCGGCAACTGGCGGACGCTCGACGAGACGATGCGGACGTTTGAAGGGCGGCGGGCCCACCTCGCCCACGTCCAGTTCCACAGCTACACCGGCGGCGACCTCGACGAGGGTTCGTTCGGGTCTGGCGTCGAGCCCCTCGCCGAACGGTTCAACGCCCAGCCCGGCCTCACCCTCGACGTCGGCCAGGTGCTGTTCGGCGACACGGTGGCGATGACGGGCGACTCCGAGGCGGCGGCCCACCTGGCGCACGCGACCGGCGTGCCCTGGGCATCCCACGACCAGCATCTCGCCGGAGGCTGCGGCGTGATGCCGATCCGCTACCGCGAGAAGAGCCTGATCCATGCCTGGCAGTGGGCGATCGGGCTTGAGTGGTATCTGCGTCTGGCCGATCCGTGGCGCGCCGCGCTCTCCACCGATCACCCCAACGGCGCCCACTTCCTTGCCTACCCGCTTCTCATGAAACTCCTCGGCGACGAGCCTTTCCGGCGCGAGGCCTTCGCGCGGATCCACCCGGCCGTCCGAAATCGCAGCCCGCTGGGGGGATTGACGCGCGAGTACTCCCTCCAGGAATTGTGCATCCTCACCCGAGCGGCACCGGCGCGAATCGCCGGGCTGCCGCACAAGGGGCACCTCGGCCCCGGCGCCGATGCGGATGTCGTGCTCTACCGCCCCGATGCCGACCTCGCGCGGATGTTTGCGGTGCCCGCCCGTGTCTACAAGGGGGGGGACCTCGTCGCCGAGGATGGCGAGATCCGTGCGCGCCCCCGCGGCGCCGTGATGGCGGCAACCCCGACGCCGGCGTGATCCGCGACCGAATCGTTGACTCGCGAGGAGGAATCGGTTGAAGTCGCCCTTGGGGGGCAGGGCTACTGGCGGGATTCCTGACGGACCATCTCGGTGCGTCGGCGTCGCGATAGCCGTTCTTTGCTTGGCATCACGATTTCGACGCTCTGAAGATCCGGGTGGGAATCCTTTCCTGGGAGGATTCGACCATGGGCATTTCGACTCGACGCGAAGGATTTCTTGCCCGGTTCATCGGGACCGGGCTGATCGGCTCGAGGTTCGCCGGGGCTCGGCGCGGGGCGAAGGGACGGAGTGCGCGGCGGGGCCGGCAGGTCGTGGGGCTGGAACCGCTCGAGGGGCGGGCGATGATGACGGCCGTCATCCCCACCTACACGGTCACCCAGAACTGGGGGACCGGTTTCCAGGGCCAGGTGCAGTTGGCCAACAAGGATGTCGTCGCGGTGCCGAACTGGACGGTTCAGTTCGACCTCGCGGCCAACCTGACAAGCGTCTGGGACGGCGCCGTGGTGTCGCATGTCGGCACCCGGTACACGATCACCAACGCCGGGTGGAATGCCACGCTCCCGGTCGGCGGCACCGTCGGGATCGGATTCGTGGCCACGCCCGGATCGACCGGCCCGTCGACGCCAACGAACTGGCTCCTCAACGGCCAACCGCTGACGGCGACAGCGACGGGCCCCGGCACCACGACCGGTGGCACCACGACCGGTGGCACCACGACCGGCACCGGGACCGGCGGCACGACAACCACGACCGGCAGCGTCGGAACGCTCGCCTTCGCCGTGACAACCGACTGGGGGAGTGGCTTCAACGGTGAGGTGAAGATCACAAACACCTCGGC
>CANGGC010000192.1 GCA_947453125.1 Planctomycetaceae bacterium
GGTGATCGCTGCTCTCGGCCCCCCCCACGTGCTCGTCAAGGGGGGCCATCTCGACGGCGCGGCGGTCGATCTGCTGTGGTCGGACGGGCGTGTGACGACCTTCTCGGCGGCTCGCATCGACACCCGCCACACCCATGGCACCGGCTGCACCCTTTCGGCGGCGATCACGGCGCGGCTGGCGGCGGGCGAGTCCGTCGCCTTGGCGGTGGCGGGCGGCTGCCGGTTCATCCGCAACGCGATCGCCGGCGCCCCCGGCCTCGGTGGCGGCTGCGGCCCCGTCGATCACTTCGCCGATCCGGGCTGACGGTTCCCCTGGTCGGAGTCGATCCATGGCCTCCAAGCCGCGTGGTCGCCGCGGATTGATCAAGAACATCGCCCCCAGTCGAGGAGGCCTGACAGGCTCGGGTGTCTTGCGTCCCCGTCGACCGCCGGCTGATTGTGGTCGAGCGCCATGAACAGTTCCGAGCACCTGCCGTGGCGGGTGTTGGCCGGGGCAGATACCATGGTGGTAATCTGGAGGTGGCTCCGGAGATTCCCGCTGCTGCCGGCTTTTGCCGGTGAATAGCCGCGGGTGGCGGCGGCAGATCATGGGAAAGGAGGGTGGCGATGATACGCGATGACATACGTCGGATCTCGCTTCCCTCCCGTAGCTCAGTGGCAGAGCGTCGGCCTTATAAGCCGGTGGTCGCTGGTTCGATTCCCGCCGGGAGGATTTTGCCGTTGGCGGTCTGCTGCCTGCGGCCCGTCAGTTGTGCCAGGGCTTCGCGGGCCGGTGCTTGATGCGAAGCGCCGCGGCGAGGTTCGTATCGGCGACGTGCGTGGTGGCGCGTTGCCAGAGGCTGTGCTGGTCGCCGAACACGAGGTCACTCGTGGCCGGGGCGATCCCCCAGTCACCGGCCGCCACCTCTGATTCGAGCTGCCCGGCGCCCCAGCCGGAATAGCCGGCGAAGACGAGAAGCGGCACATAGCCGTCGCGAAGGAGCGTGACGACGAGTTTCTTGCGCATGGCAAGAAACACCCCCGGCACGATGTCGCGCTCGGTCATGGCGGGATTGGCATGGAGCGCGAGCAGTGGCCCCTCGAGTGGCCCGCCGTTCATGAGCACGAGGTCGCAGGGGCACGGCCCATGCGCCGATTCATCCCAGACGGTATCCAGACGCTCGTCGCCCGGGCGATTGAGGACGAGGCCGAGGGCCCCGCCCTGATCGTGCTCGACGAGCAGGACGACCGTCCGGGAAAAGTTCGGGTCGTTCAGTTTCGCCGCAGCGACGAGCAGATGTCCGGCGAGCAAACCCATCAAAGCCTCGTTGAGCACGGTTCAGGCGGAGGGGGTGACAACGTTCCGCATGTCGGGACGAGGGCGGGGTGACGATCAAGGTGGCATCGGATCGACCGACTGGAGCGGCGTCATTCTACCGGCCGTTGGGACCCGGGGGGGCGGGATCTCGATTCCGGACGCCGCTGGCGGCCAGTTCGTCACCATGCCAGGGATGCGGAGGGATGGAGCGATCCGAGGGGCGGAACGTACACTTTTTCCAGCCGATCGCCGCGGTCTGGCCAGCCAGGGCCCCGCGAAGCTCCCGGCACGATCACCGTGACCTCAACGAGGACTGAACCTTGGCAGCGGACGGACATCTCCCCACCACCGGCAGCGTGGCATCGCGGCTCGGCACACTCGATCTCGATCATGGCTATCCCACAGCAGCCACCGTCGAGAAACTCTTCGACGATCTCGACTTCCAGCGGGCCTGTCAGGCCTATCTCTGGGCCCTCCCACTGATGGCGATGGTGCAGTGGCAGAGCGAGCATGCGTCGAAGTTCGGAGCAGGGAAGCTCGACTATGTCGACTACCTCACGTTCCAGGACAAGCTCGGTCTCCTCACCGCCAACGCCACCACCCCCTACATCATGGCCTTCCCGAATCTGAAGGAATCGGGGCCGCTCGTCCTGGAGATCCCGGCCGGGCCGACGGCAGGGGGCTGCACCGACTTCTGGCAGCGGCCGATCACCGATTCCGGGCAGACCGGCCCCGACAAGGGAGCGGGGGGAAGGTATCTGATCCTCGGCCCCGACGACGCCGACATGAAGCCCGACGGTTACTTCGTGTTCCGCTCCCCGACAGTGAACATCTTCTCGGCTCACCGTGTCCTCGACCCCGATCCGGTCAAGGCCAGAGCGCTCATCGAAGGGCTGCGGATGTATCCCTATGCACAACGCGACACCCCTCGTGCCACGCGGCATGTTTCCCCCGCCGGGAGAGCATGGAGCGGCGCGCAGCCCCGCGGCCTTGCCTATTGGGAGGAACTGGCAAGGGTCATCAATGAAGAGCCGGTCCACGAGCGCGATCGAATCATGATGGGGATGCTCCAGCCGCTGGGGATCGAGAAGGGGAAGCCATTCGCACCGAGCCCGAGGCAGCAGGAAATCCTCGCCGACGCGGCCGCAGCAGGCGAGGCGATGGCCCGGGCGATTGCGTATCAAAAGCGGTTTGCTAGCGCGAAGGTCTGGCCGGAGCGGGCATGGGAAAAATCCCTGATGCTCGCCGAGACGAATCAGGAGGCCCCCCATCACATGCAACTCGACGAACGGACGAGCTGGTTCTACGAGGCGGTCGGCGTGTCGGTGGGAATGATGGGGCGGGCCGTCGGTGTGGGGCAGGTCTATCTCGAGGCCACGCGGGACTCTGCCGGCACGTGGCTCGACGGTGGCAAGACCTACCGTCTCACTGTGCCGAAGGACGTGCCCGTCGCGCAGTTCTGGTCGGTCACCGTCTATGACAACGAGACACGCTGCTTCGTCGACACCGGCGTGCAGCCCGACAGGTCATCGCGCGATCCGATCGTTACCAACCCCGACGGCTCGGTCGACCTCTTCTTCGGGCCGGCAGTCCCCGCCGGGAAGCTGGCAAGCAATTGGATCGAGACGCTCCCCGGGAAAGGCTGGTTCAGCTACTTCCGGCTCTACGGGCCGACGGCCACCTTCTTCGACCGCTCCTGGGTCCTCGGCGACTTCGAGCCGGTCGATTGACGAGCGGACGATGGAGCGTCGCTCGATCGCGACTCATGACCGAGCAGCCAAGCTTTGGCGTCGGTACCGGCCGCGAAGCCGGTGAGGGAGCCGTCGGCGCCGATGACGCGATGGCAGGGAATGATGATCGGAATCGGATTGCGTCCATTGGCCGCACCGACCGCGCGCGCCTTGCGGGGATCGCCGAGGCGACGGGCTTGCTCGCCGTAGCTGATCGTCTCTCCGAACGGGATCCCCCGGAGCACTTCCCACGCGCCACGCTGGAATGGCGTGCCGCGTGGATCGAGGGAGAGATCGAACGTCGTTCGCGTGCCGGCAAAGTATTCTCCGAGCTGGTCGGCCGCGGCGCGGAGGATCGCGGAGGGCTCGGCCAAAGAGGGGAGCGAGGCCGGGGCTGATGCCCGTGACGACGGGCAGCGATCGACACGCGAGCCCAGAGCTTCCCCCGGCCAGAGCACCGCCCGCACTCCCTGCCCGGATGCTATCAGCGTCAGTTCCCCGACGGGGGTGGCGAGGATCGTCTGCTCAAGGACGGGGGGAATGGGCATGGAGCTACGAGCGTACGCGAGCGGGCTGGCCTCCGCCAAACACGAAGCGAATTCCCGACGCCTGCTCGCGTGGCGGTAGAATCAGAGCATCGGGTGGACGCTTCTCACATTACCGCTCCCCGGGGATTCCGTCATGCCTGTCCGCTGTGAAGTCACCGAGATGGTTGTCGTGCCGCCGACCCGCGCCGCCGCCACGAATCTTAAAAAACTCCTCGAGACGGCGGTCGTCGTCGCCGCGATCGCCTGGGGCATCGTCGCCGGTAGCCCTGTTCTGGGGGCCGATGATGAAAAGGCGCTCCTCGACGGCATCTGGCTGCCCGTGGCGATGGAGTTTGCCGGCCAGCCGTTTCCCGAGGAGGCCCGCCAGGGGATCGTTCTCGAGATCGCCGGCGAGGCCTACACCGTCACCGTCGGCAAGGAAGTCGACAAAGGGACGGTGAAGGTCGATGCCGCGGCGACCCCCGTGACGATCGACATCGTCGGGGTTGTCGGCCCAAACAAGGGGAAGACGATCCTCGGAATCGTCGCGGTCGAGAAGGAGACGCTGCGGGTCTGTTACGACTTCAGCGGCAAGGACCGGCCGACGGAGTTCACAACCGCCGCAGGGACGCAGCAGTTCCTCGTCACCTACGAGCGGAAAAAGCCGTGAGGGCGGAGTCCGCGGCGGCGTTTCAGACCGGCCGCGTCGCGGGGGCCATCCGGACGGTGAGTTCGTCGTAGCCGAGCGTGCGGTCGTAGGCGGCGGTCTTCTCCACCCGGTCGCGCTGCGAGACTAAGTCGATCCGCTCCACCCGCCGGCATAAGGCGGCGAGGAGCGATTTCATCACCGTCCGGGAGTGGGCGGCGCCCAGGCAGAGGTGGGGTCCGAAGCCGAACGAGACGTGCGGATTGGGGCGCCGGTCAAGCCGGATGGAGAGCGGTTCGTCGAACACCGTGCCGTCGAGATTGGCCGAGGCCCAGCCGAGGGAGACCCGCCCCCCCGGCTCGACAGCGATCCCGTCGACCGCGGTGGCGACCGGGCAGACGCGGCCGATGTGCGTCAGCGGCATGAACACCCGAAAGAACTCTTCCGCGGCGTGGATGATCCGGTCGGGGTCGGCCCTGAGAAAGGCAAAATCAGCCTGTGTGCCGGCGAGGTGGCCGATCGCGCAGGTGATCGAGTGGATGATCGTGTCGCGGCCGCCGGCGAAAGCGAGATTGGCAAAGCCGAGCATCTCGGCGCGGTCGAGCGGCCGGCCGCGGAAGCTGGACCGGGTGAGGAGGCTGAAGAAGTCGTCGCCCGGGGAAGCCTCGGCTCGATCGAAGCAGTTGTTGAGGTAGTCCTCGAGCTGACGGGCTTTGGTGAGACCGTCGTTGCCGTGGAAGACATGGACCCCCCAGCCGATCCAGATGTCGGCTTCCGACTCGGGCACGTCGAGGAGGACGGTCAGCGCCAGCGACTGGAGCGGCAGGGCGAACCCCTCGACGATCTCGATCGTGTCGCGCGCGAGCGCCTCGTCGAGGAGCCGGGCGACGATGCAGTCGATGCGGGCAACGAAGGCCGGCTGCTTGGCCCGGAGGAAGAAGGGCTCGACGAGCCGGCGGTAGTCGGTGTGGTCGGGAGGGTCGAGCTCGATCGGCAGTTGGCGGACGCTGCGGAGCTGCTCCTCCGACGGGATCGGCACACGGAATGGGGCGTCGGAGCTGAAGGTATGCCAGTCCTTCGCGGCCCGGCGAACCTCCTCGTGGCGGAGGATCATCGGGATCTCATCCCCCTGAAACGGACAGCGGAGCACGCCGTCGGTCTCGCGGGCCCGGCGGAATGGATCGTCGATGGAAGTCATGAGGGGGCGTCAGCAGCGTTGGGCTGACGAAGGGCGGCGTGAGTTACCCGGCTAGGATTCGAACCTAGACAAAGGGAACCAAAATCCCTTGTGCTACCGTTACACCACCGGGTAGTGGGCGCTGCGAATCATACCCCATCACGGGAGCGGGAGGGATGGGCGTCAGGCGGATCCCGGGTCTGTCGGGGGGAGCGGCTCGGATCCCCCCTTGGCGAGCTTGTTGGTGACCGCAAAGGAGAGCTGTTCCAGCTCGATCGCCAGGTCGACCGCCACCGTCTGGACGTGGGGGGGAAGGGTGAGGGTGACCGGGGCGAAGTTGACGATCCCCTCGATCCCCGCGGCGACCATCCGCTCGGCGACCTCTTGGGCCCGCTCTGCCGGGACGACGATCATCCCCAGCCTGATTCCCTTCTCTCGGACGACCTGCGGAAGGTCGTCGATGTGGTGAACGACGAGCCCCCGCACCGTCCCGCCGACTTTCGCCGTATCGGCGTCGAAGGCGGCCTCGATCGTGAAGTTCTGCCGCCCGAAGCCGCGGTAGCCGAGGAGCGCCTGGCCGA
>CANGGC010000193.1 GCA_947453125.1 Planctomycetaceae bacterium
CGTGTCGCTCCTGCTGGTGTTCGCGGCGATGGGGAAAAGTGCGCAGGTGCCGTTCTCGAACTGGCTGCCGCGGGCGATGGAGGGGCCGACACCGTCCAGCGCGATCTTCTACGGAGCCCTGTCGATCCATGCCGGCGCCTATGTCCTGCTCCGCTGCGAGGCCCTCCTCGACGCGGCGCCGCTGGCCCGGATCGTTCTTGTCGTCATCGGGGCGTTCACGGCGATCCATGCGGCCCTCGTCGGTCGCGTCCAGACCGACCTCAAAAGCATGCTTGCCTACGCTTCGATGACCCAGGCGGGGATCATCTTCGTCGAGATCGGCCTTGGATTTCGCGTCTTGGCCCTCGTCCACATCGTCAGCCATGCGATCCTCCGCAGCCTCCAGATCCTCCGCTCCCCCTCAGCGCTCCATGATCGCCACGAGCTCGAGGCGGCCCTTGGCGGCCATCCCGGCGCGGCGTCGTGGTCGGTCGTCCGGCTTCTTCCCGAGGGGATGCAGTCCCGGCTCTACCGGGTGGCCCTCGACCGTGGCTTCGAGGAGATGGTGCTGTCGCGGTTTGTCATCGGGCCCATGTGGAGGCTCCTCGAGCGACTCGGGGGGGCCGAGCTGGCGTGGATCGACTGGCTCGGAACGCGCCCGGAGGACCGGAGACGGGACGCCGCCGGTCGGCGGATGCAGGGGGGGCGGCGGTGATTCTCGACGGCCATGACATTCCGCTCTTGGCGGCGCTGACTGCCGCGATTCTTGCCCCCCTGGTGGCGGCGTTCCGCATCCACCGCGGTGGAAGCCCTGCGGCCCCACGCACCCCGGCGATGATCGCCCTGCTGGTTTCGTTGGTCGCCGGTTTGACGATCACGCTGTTCTGGATGAGCGGTCCGGAGGTCACCCTCGAGCTCGGCCAGCGGCTCGGCGGCGGCTACCTCGTCCATGTCGACGGGCTCACTGCCGTGCTCCTGCCGTTTGTGGCGCTCGTGGAACTGGCGATCGTGATGGTCGCCCCGAATCGTTTTCTCGACGGCCCGGCGACGGTGCGGATCCTCCTCGGCGCGGCCACGACCCTTGCGCTGTTCTCCACCGCCCACCCGCTGGTCCTCATCGTCGCCTGGGTGGTGACGGCTTTGCCCACCTGGTGGAGCACGCGGGCGACGCCGGGCGGTCAGATCGCGGCGCGGGTCTACGCGATCATGATGACGCTGGCCGTGGCCTGCATGGCCAGTGGCACACTGATGATGATCGCCGACCCACCGTGGGAGGTCGGGGGGGGAGTCCTGGGCGCCTCTGGCGGCTGGCTGGTGGCTCTGGGCGTGCTTGTGCGGAAGGGGATAGTTCCCTTCCATTCCTGGTATCCGGCGCTGTTTCGCGGCGCGCCGATGTCGACGGCACTGGCTGCCACGATGCCGCAGATCGCCTCCTATACGGCAGTGCGGCTGTTCTTCGGCCATGCCGACCACGGCGACGGCGTAGGAGCCGAGCTTGTCGTCCTCTCGCAGGTGGCCCTGCTGACGGCGACGTATGGGGCGGCGCTGGCCCTGGTGCAGCGCGATCTCCGCGGGCTCATCGGCACGCTGGCGATGAGCCAGTCGGCCCTCGTCCTCGCCGGCTTGGCCGGCAAACTGCCGATGGAACTCAACGGGGCCTTCTGCACCTGGATCTCGAGCGGGCTGGCGCTCACCGGGCTGGGGCTCGTCGGCTGGGCCCTCGAGAGCCGGGCTGGGCCGCTGTCGCTGGAGACCCCGCAGGGGCGGTTTGCCGACGCGCCGCTCTTGGCGGCCTTCTTTCTCCTCTTCGGGCTCTCGAGCATCGGCCTGCCGGGAACGCTCTCCTTTGTCGCCGACGACCTCCTCGTGTCGGGGAGCCTCGACGAGCAACTTCACGCCGGGCTCCTCGTGATCGCGGCGACGGTGCTCTCGGCGATCGCGGTGATGCGGGGCTGGTTGCTGGTCTTTGGCGGCCCTTCAAATCTCGACGGGCCGAGGCATCACCTGCTCCCCCGCGAACGGATCGCGCTGACGGCCCTGTTCGGCACGATCGTCCTCCTCGGGATGTGGCCCGCGCCGCTGGTGCGCGAATTGGAGCGGGCCGGGAGCGAATTGCTCGGCGTGCCGGTCGAGTCGCACGGCCACGGCGCCGCGGCGACGGGTGGGGAACACGCCGGTAGCCACGGTTCCTGATTCACCGGCCCTGCGGCTGCGGGTGTCAGGGAGCGCTCGCCTCGGTTTCGGCGGCGACCTGCGCAGAGGGATTGATCGACCTCCGCGATCCTCTAAGGTTGACCCGACGAGACGGCGGCAAGGCGTTCGCCCGAAGTTTCAGCCACTGAGGTGTTCATGTCCTGGATGCGTGCGTGTCGAAAGTCGGTCGGGGTTCGTATCGTGACCGCGGCCCTGGTCTTCGGGGCGGCGATGCCCGTTCAGGCCGACCCGGTCGTTCCGAACAACACCGCCTGGACTGGAGATCTCGGGAGCAGCGGCGTCGGGGCGTGGGGGCTGGCCGGCAACTGGCTGACTGACGTCACGACGAACGTCGTGCCCGATGCCACGCTCAACGCCATCCTCCCCGGTGGACCGACGAATCAGACGATCAACCTTGGCTCCGGCGCCCAGGCCAAGTCGCTCTTCCCCCAAGCCGATGGCTACACGATCCAGAATGGCGATCTCACCCTCGCCGACCAGCTCTGGCTCAACGAGACCTCCGGCACGACGTCGTTGCGGCTTTCCAGCAACGGCACCAACGGCACCGTCTCGGTGAACACGCCGCGCGTGACGATCGGGGCTGACGCCGCGAGCGTGCGGAACAACATCTCGCTCCAGACGCTCACCGGCGGCACGGCGAGCCTCACCGTCACCGACAAGATCACGATCGGCTACGACGGCAACTTTTAGCGCGCTGACGATCAACTACAGTGGCACCAGTGCCCCCGTAGCCAACCCCGGCGGCGCTGCGACGATCACCGCCCCGACGATCGAAATCAGCGCGGCCGCGACGGCCGGGTCGGCCACCGATGGATGGAACTGGCTCGGCACCTACTCCTCGGATGCTGTCGTCAACGCCTCGAACCTGGTCGTCGGCGTGAACGGCTCACAGGGGGGAGCGGAGAACTATGGCGGCACGTGGACCGTCGCCAACACCACCCTCGGTGAACAGGCGACGGCGACCGGCAACTACCTCACCGTGGCCGGCAATGGCACCTACACCAACTCCGGCGCTTTCACCGTCGGCTTGAGCGGCAACAACAACAGGGTGTATGTCGGTGACGCAGACTTGGTGACTGCCCGAAACGGCACGCTGACGCTCACGGGCACATCCGATGTCGTCATCGGGGCGAACGCCGGGGCGAACAACAACAGCTTGGGCGTCGTTGACGGCAGCGCCTTTTCCACGTCGAAGAACGTGATTGTCGGGCAGTTCGGCTCCCATAACGAGTTTGTCGTCGCAAACGGAAGCACCGCGACCTCCGGTGGGGCCCGGATCGGCGTCGACGCCGGTTCCACGGAGAACGTCGCCGGGCTCGTCAACGGGGGGTCGTGGACGATGAACGGGGCGGTGCGGGTCGGTGATGCCGGAAGCAGAAACGGTTTCTTGATTTACGAAGGCACCGTCGCGCTCACCGAGCCGGGGAAGAACTTCTATGTCGGCTACAACAAGAGCGCGAGCCAAAACATCCTCGGCCTCCTCGGCCCAACAGCGATACTCGAGGTCAAGGCGACCGGGGCAGACGTCGTGATCTCGGCCAATGCCGCCGGATCGGGGGCGAATGCTACTGGCAACGTCGCGGCCGTTTTCGGCGGGGCCACGATCGACGCCACGCGGGTCTTGGTGGGCGACGGCGGCTCGCTCGTCGGTATCGCCGGCACGATCACCGGCAATGTCCTCGTCGGCAGCGGCGGTGTCATCGCCCCAGGCGATCTGGATGACGGGACAATCGGATCGCTCGCGATCGGTGGCAATCTCGATCTTTCCCAGCAGGGTGGTGGACGCATCGACATCGACGTCCTCCAGGGAACGATCGACACGATCGACGTCGGTGGCACGCTCAACACGACGGGCGGCACGTTGCACTTCGACTTCGGGTCCCCGGTCTTTCCCTGGGAGTTCGTTTTCGCCACCTATGGAACGCTCGTCGGCACGTTTGCGACGGTCGAGGGGCTGCCGGCCGGGTGGAGCGTCGATTATCACTATCAGGGGCTCAATCAGATTGCCCTGGTACCGGAGCCGTCGACGCTGGCGATGGCCAGTCTTGGCGTCGCGGCACTGCTCAGCCGCGGCCTGCGGCGTCGCAAGCAGGTCTGATGCCCTCGGTTGTCGCCCCGACTCCGGGGTTGTGCCGACCCGGGCTCGCCGGGTGAAATGGGGGATGGACCTTTCCGGCCCATCCCCCATTTCCCGGGAGCAAGTATGCAAGAGCGTCCGACCAACCAACGCGGCAGCGACGACGACAACGATCTCGGCGCTGACATCGAAGGCCTCGGCGTCTTCTATCTCGGCAAGCGGGTCGATCCCGAGTCCGGCAAACCCGGCCGCGAGCCGCTCCTCCTCGATGCCCGCCGGCTGACGACCCACGCTGTCTGCGTCGGCATGACCGGCAGCGGCAAGACGGGCTTGCTCATCAGCCTCATCGAAGAGGCGGCGATCGACGACATCCCCGCGATCGTCATCGACCCCAAGGGGGATCTCGCCAATATCCTCCTCACCTTCCCGGAGCTGCGGCCGTCCGACTTCCGGCCGTGGCTCGAGGAAGATGCCGCGAAGCGCGACGGCCTCACGCTCGAGGGGCTCGCTGAGAAGACGGCGAAGAAGTGGTCCGACGGCCTGGCCGCGAGCGGGCAGTCGGGGGAGCGGATCGCCCGGCTCCGCGAGAGCGTCGACATGGCGGTCTACACGCCGGGGAGCTCAGCCGGCCGGCCGCTTGCGATGCTCGGCAGCCTCGAGGCCCCGGAGAAGGCAATCCTCGATGATCCGGAAGCCCGGCGCGAGCGAATCGAATCGCTCGTCTCCGGGATCCTCGCCATGGCCGGCATTGACGCCGAGCCGGGGCGTAGCCGCGAGCATCTCCTCGTGTCGGCGATCGTCGATGCCCTGTGGAAGAGCGGCCAGGAGGTCGACTTCGGCACGCTCGTCCGCGCCATTCCCGCCCCGCCGATCGAACGCGTCGGCTTCCTCGAGCTGGAAAACTTCTTCCCGGCCGCCGACCGCTTCCAACTCGCCGGCAAGCTCAACACCGTCGCCGCCGCGCCGGGCTTCGACGCCTGGCTCCACGGCGAGCCGCTCGACGTCGGCCGGCTCCTCTGGACCCCGGCCGGCAAGCCACGCGTGAGCGTGATCTCGATCGCGCACCTCAACGACGCCCAACGGATGGCGTTCGTCACGCTTCTGGCCGGTCAGGCGGTGTCGTGGATGCGCTCCCAGGCGGGCACGTCGAGCCTCAAGGCGCTGTTCCTTATGGATGAGGTGTTCGGCTATCTCCCGCCGACGGCCAATCCCCCCAGCAAGACGCCCCTCCTGACGCTCCTCAAGCAGGCTCGCGCTTTCGGCCTGGGGATCGTGCTCGCCACGCAGAATCCGGTCGACCTCGACTACAAGGCGCTCTCCAACGCCGGGACCTGGTTCCTCGGCCGGCTCCAAACGGCGCGCGACAAGGCACGCGTGCTCGATGGACTCGAGGGGGCGGCCAGTTCCTCGGGTGCCGGCTTCGATCGCGCACGGGTCGACCGGTTGCTTGCGGGCCTCGAGCAGCGGATGTTCCTGCTCCACTCAGTCCACGACGACGACGAGACCGTCTTCCAGACGCGCTGGACGATGTCCTATCTGCGCGGGCCGCTGCTGCGGGAGGAGATCAAGCGCCTCCAGGGGGCCGGGCCCGCGCCTGAGGCGGTGACGCCGCGTCGCAACCCGTTCGCGACCGGGGCCGGTGGCGTTGGGGGAGCTGGCCCTCGGCCGCTCCTTCCCCCCGGTGTCC
>CANGGC010000194.1 GCA_947453125.1 Planctomycetaceae bacterium
CCTCCTGGAGTTGAATCGAGATGAGGTTCAAGGGAACGATCGTGATCGTGGGTGTCGTCAGCTTGATGGCGACGCTCGGGTGCAGCGGGACAAAGAAGCCGGCGTCCGATCAGAAGCCGCCGGAGGTCACGTTCGGCGACCAGAAGCGCGGTGACGAACCGCCGACCGAGCCGAAGGCTGGAGGCGTGCCGAAGCGCCCGGTGGCCGCGACGCCGGCCGAACCTGCCGACGACAAGGCAGCCAAGCCCGACAATCCCGCCGGCGAAACCCTCGAACTCCCAGGCGCCGCGCCAACCGCCGCACCTGCCGCGTCGGCCGAGGCCGATCGCAGCGCTCCCGGCGCGGATACCATCGGCGACCTCCGCAAGGCACTCGCGGCCGCGACGAACGAAGACGGCCGCGTCCTGGCGGTCGATGCGATCGCCGACCTCGGCCCCAACGCTCTCCCGGCCCTCGACGATCTCGTCACGGCGCTCGGCGACGAGAACATCCGTCTCCGCTGGCATGCGGCCCGGGCCATCGGCCGCATCGGCGAGGATGCCTTCCCCGTCCTCCCCAAACTCGTCGCGCTCCTCAAGGATGCCGACCCGATCGTCGTCGCCCAGGCCGCCGCCGCCATCCGTGAGATCCGGGCCGACGAAGGAAATGCCTCGCTCGCTGACGACCATACAAAAGCCTACGCCGAGGCGGTCGACGCTCTCTCCGCCACGCTCCTCCACGCCGATCCGCGAGTCCGCCGCGGGAGCCTCAAGGCGATCGCGGCCCTCCGCCCCGAGCCGGGCAAGCTTGCCGATCTCCTCGACGACACACTCTCCGATGCCGATCCCTCGGTCGTCATGCCCGCCTTGGAATCGCTCGCCGACCTCGGCGCCGACGCCGTGCCGGTGCTCGTCGAATCGCTGAAGAATCCGAAGTCTCGCTATTGGGCGACGGTGGCGCTAACCGAGATCGGACCGGCCGCTGCCCCGGCTGCCGGTGCCCTCACCGCCGCAGCCCTCAATGGCGAGCCGGAAGAGCGGATGCAAGCAATGCTCGCCCTCGCCGCGATCGGTGAGCCAGCCGCTGAAGCCGCCGATGAACTCTCCGCCGCCCTCGACTCCCCCGACACGGCGGTGAAGTCGTCGGCGGCCTACGCCCTCGGGCGGATGCGGGTCGCCTCGGCCGACGCCGCGCTCGAGAAGGCCTCGGTCGATGGCGATCCATTCCTCGCCGGAATCGCCTCGTGGGCCCGGGCCCGGATCCACCCCGAAGACAAGACGCTCGTCTCAGCGGCGCTTGCCACCCTCTCCAACGCCCTCGGCTCCGATCGTGTCAATACGCGGATCGCGGCGATGTCGGCGCTTTCCGACCTCACCGGAAGCCTCGACGACGCCGACGAGGCGACACTCGCCGAACGCTTCGTCGCCCTGCTCGAGGATGGTCATCCGGCTGTCCGTGGAGCAGCCGCAACGTCGCTGGTGCGACTCGGGCCGACGGCGATCGCCGCGCTGGAAAAGGCGCTCGACAAGCCGGCCCTGCGGACGCTCGCGATGGAGATCCTCGCCGCTGCCGGCTCCAAGGCTAAGCCGGCGGTCGACAATCTCGTCGCGGCGCTTTCTGACGCCGACCCGGCCACGCGTGGCGACGCCGCCGTGGCCCTGGCCGCCATCGGCCCCGATGCCGCCGAGGCGGTACCGGCCCTTTCGAAGCTCCTCGCCGGCGACGAGAAGGAAGCTGCCCTGCGGTATGCGGCTGCCTTCGCCCTCGGGCGGATCGGCCCGGCCGCGGCTCCTGTCGCCGAGACGCTCCGCGGCCTGGCGAAGTCGGACGATGAGTTGATGGCCTCCGTCGCCGTCTGGTCGCTGCTCAAGATCGAGCCGGAGAACAAGGCTCAGGTGGCCGCTGCGGTGCCCGTGCTCCGCAAGGCCCTCCGCGGGAAACGTGATCTGGCCCGCCTCGAGGCGGCGTCGGCGCTCGGCGATCTGGGGGGAGCAGCCGCGAGTGCCGTGCCGATTCTCGAACTCGTCAGCGAGGACGACCCCCTCCCGGCGGTCCGCACTGCCGCCGCGGCAGCCGTGGCGAAGATCAAGGCGGCGGGGAACTGAGGCTTCGGGAAAGGAAAGGGGCTCTCTGTAGGCAATCGGCCGGCTGTGCGGTGCCTTTCAAGCCCGCATGGCGGGCGTGGCAAGGTCTGCGGCTCACTCCGCCCCGGGCTCCAGCAGTCTGCACCGCTGACCGATAGAGAGATTGGCCCGATGGACCGGGCCCTCTCCCCGAACATCGGTGTGGTGCCATGGCTCTCCCTGGGTGGTTCGGCTCGCTGTTGTTGACCCGCTTCTCCCGCCCGGCGGGTGAGCGGCCGCTGTGGCGGCATCTCCTCAGCACGCCCCCGAAGCGGATTCTGGAAATCGGCCTCGGGGGGCTTTCGCGGACGGAACGGATGCTCTCGCTCGTTGGGCCAACCAGCGACGGCGCCCCAATCCAGTACGTCGGCATCGATCGTTTCGAGAGCCGCACGCCCACCGATCCGCCCGGCGTGACGCTCAAGCAGGCCCATCAGCGCCTCACCCCGCTGGCCAAGGTCCAACTCGTTCCCGGCAACGCCGACTCGGCCCTGGCCCGGGTGAGCAACCATCTCGGGGTGTTTGATCTGGTCCTCGTGTCGGCCGACGACGAGGCAAAGCATCTCGAGCGGAGCTGGTTCTTCGTCCAGCGACTCGTGCGACCGACCTCCACGATCCTCGTCGAACCGGCCCGCGGCCGCCCCTGGGAGCCCCTCGAAGCGGCCCGGCTGGAGGCTTTGGCGTCGCGGACGGTGCAGCGGCGGGCGGCCGCCTGAAAAGGGGCCGACGAGCGGCCCAGCGGCAGCATCGCACCACCCCGTGGCCCCGCCAGCCACCGGCGGCTACATTGCGGGTTCGGGCGCCCGGCTCCCGGCCCATCGGGGCCGACGGAGCGCCCCAAAGCCCCGCGTCATCCCCGCCATGCCCGCTCCGCGCACGCTTCTCGACAAGATCTGGGACGACCACCTCGTCTGCAGTCCCGACGGCGAACAGCCGTTGATCTACATCGACCGACACCTCGTTCACGAGGTCACCAGCGCCCAAGCCTTCGAGGGGCTGCGCATTGCCGGTCGCCGGGTGCGGCGCCCCGAGGCGACGTTCGCGACGCCCGATCACAACATCCCCACCACCGATCGCCGCCTTCCGATCGCCGACCCGATCTCGAAGCAGCAGATCGACACGCTGCGGTCGAACTGCCGGGAGTTCGGTGTCCGCTTGTTCGACCTGGGCGATGCAGATCAGGGGATCGTCCACGTCATCGGTCCCGAACTGGGGATCACGCAACCGGGGATGACGATCGTCTGCGGCGACAGCCACACCGCCACCCACGGCGCCCTGGGGGCGCTGGCGTTCGGGATCGGCACGAGCGAGGTCGAGCATGTCCTTGCCACGCAGACGCTGCGGCAGTCGAAGCCGAAATCGTTCGAGGTCCGCGTCGAAGGGGATCTCCATCCCGGTGTAACCGCCAAGGACCTCGTTCTCTATCTCATCGGTCGCCTCACGACCGAGGGGGGCACCGGCTACGTCATCGAATACACCGGCCCCTGCATCCGCCGCCTCGGGATGGAGGAGCGGATGACGGTCTGCAACATGTCGATCGAGGCCGGTGCCCGGGCCGGCATGATTGCCCCCGACGAGATCACCTTCGACTATCTCCGCGGCCGCGATCTCGTGCCGAAGGATTTCGATCGGGCCGTGGCCCAGTGGGCCACCCTCCCGAGCGATGCCGGCGCCCGCTATGACCGGAGCGAGACGTTCTCCGGCGGCGACGTGGTCCCGCAGGTCACCTGGGGGACGAATCCCGCCCAGGTCGTCGGGGTCGATGCGACGGTGCCCGATCCGGCCTCGATGGCCGATCCGAGCGATCGTTCGAGCGCCTCGCGGGCGCTTGAGTACATGGGGCTCGAGAGTGGCACACCGATCGCGGCGATTCCGATCGATCGGGTGTTCATCGGCTCGTGCACCAACAGCCGCATCGAAGATCTCCGCGCGGCGGCCAGCGTCGTCCGCGGCCACACGGTGTCCTCGCGGGTGCGGGCGATGGTGGTGCCCGGGAGTGGTCGGGTGAAGCGTCAGGCCGAGGCCGAAGGGCTCGACCGGGTGTTCACCGCCGCTGGATTTGAGTGGCGCGAGGCGGGCTGCAGCATGTGCCTCGGCATGAATCCCGACACGCTCGCCCCCGGCGAGCGCTGCGCCTCGACGAGCAACCGCAACTTCGAGGGCCGGCAGGGGAAGGGGGGCCGCACCCACCTCGTCTCACCGGCGATGGCCGCCGCCGCGGCCGTGGCGGGGCACTTCACCGACATCCGCCAGTGGCGCTACCACTGATCGCTGTCGTCCGCCACCCGTTCCCGTTCCCTGACCGAAAAACCTCGATCGATCCCCACCGCCCCCGACGGAGTTTCTCCCCCGTGCAGCCGTTCACGACCCACACCGGGAACGTCGCCCCCCTCGACCGTGCCAACGTCGATACCGACCAGATCATCCCCAAGCAGTTCCTGAAGCGGATCGAGCGCACCGGGTTCGGTCAGTTCCTCTTCTTCGACTGGCGTTTTCTCCCAGACGGATCCGCCGATCCGGCCTTCGAGCTCAATCAGCCGATCCGTCAGGGGGCGAGCATCCTCTTGGCCCGCCGCAACTTCGGCTGTGGCTCGAGCCGTGAACACGCCCCCTGGGCCCTCGACGACTATGGCTTCCGCGCGGTGATCGCCCCGACCTTCGCCGACATCTTCTTCAACAACTGCTTCCAGAACGGCATGCTGCCGGTGAAGCTCGACGAAACCGACGTCGACGAGCTCTTTCGTCGCGCTGCCGCCGCCGAGGCAGCAGGCCATCCGTACCGGCTGACGGTTGACCTGCGGGCCTGCGAGGTTCGCGACGATGTCGGATTCACGCGTTCGTTCGCCGTCGATCCCTTCCGCCGCCACTGCCTGCTCGAGGGGCTCGACAACATCGGCCTGTCACTCAAGCACGTCGACAAAATAACGGCCTGGGAAGCCGCCCACGGCCTGGCGCCGCTGCAGGGCGGGGCGCCGCTGCAGGGCGGGGCGATTGGGTAACTCGCTGGGGATCACCGTGGATCGGCTCACGACCAATGCGATATCAGCCCTCGTCTTGACCACTTGGCTGGCTGGCGCCGATGCCCGCGGGCAGACGACGGCCCCGGACGCGCCTCCATCCCGCGCCACGATCGCTGCCACAGGGCGCGAGATGGAGTCGAAAGTCATCGTCGACGACCTCTCCGGGCCGCTGCGACTGGCGGCCTCTCCCACCGGCCAAACGCTCTACGCGCTGCGTCTCGAAGCCTGCGACGTTCTCGGCATCGATCTTGCGGATCCGACGAAGCGGTGGACGGCCGTGCCCACGATGCCGGGGGGCGATCCAAAGGCCTTGGGGGTCATCGACTCGAGCACGCTGGCGCTGGTCGTGCGTGAGAACGAGACCTGGTCGATCAGGGTTCACCGCCTGCCAGCGCCAGGCAGCTCCGGGGCCGCGGATCCGGTCCAGAGCGTCAAGCTCGGTACATCGGCAGCCTCAGGCGACGAGCCTAGGGTCGTCGTCAGCCCTGCCCGTGACTGGCTCGCCGTCACCGGCCTGCCCGCCCCCATGCCGAAGATCCTCCGGCTGACGATCACCGGGGCTCGGCTGGGAACCCCTTCAGAGCGCCGTTGCCCCCCCCTCGGCGATCGACCTCAGGCCGTGACGGTGGGAGCCGCCGGCGAATGGGGAGTGTTCCTGCCCGCGACGCCCGACACCGCTGGTAGCGGGTGCTTCTTCTCGTGGGTGTCCCCAAGTGGTGGCCAGCGACTGCTCCACACCGGCACCGGCCTCGAGCGGGTCGTCGCCGCCGCATGCTGCCGGGAAACAGGCCTGTTGTGGGCCCTTGCCGGCGGAGCGATCGGCGGCGGGGAGGA
>CANGGC010000195.1 GCA_947453125.1 Planctomycetaceae bacterium
GACTTCAAAAAGTGATGGCCGCCATCACGTTTCCATCGGCTCGCCCCGGCGTGGGCTTGGTGCTGGTGGCCGGGAGTGCCCTGCTGGTGTTGCTTTGCGCCGCTGCCCGGGCCGAGGGAGATCGTGCCCTCCGCGCGACGCTCGACGAAGTTCGTGTCAGGCATGACGTCCCGGCGCTCTGGGGGGGGCGATTCCACGCCGACGGCCGTCGGGTGTTCGCGGTGAGTGGCGTCCGAAAACATGGCGAAGTCGATCCTGCCCGCCTCGACGATCTCGTTCACATTGGATCGTGCACCAAGGCAATGACGGCGGCAATGGTCGCCCGACAGTGTTCCCGGGGGACGCTCACCTTCGACACCACGCTTGCCGATCTGTTTCCTGCCGTCGGATTGGGCGATGGTGGGACGCTCGCCACGTCGGCGTGGGGCGCGGTGACCGTCGACGAACTGCTCCGGCACACGAGTGGAGCCCCAGCCAATCCCGATTGGTGGGCGCTCCATCGCGATCATCCCGGCGACCCGGTCGCGGCGCGACGGGCGCTCCTCGAATGGCTGCTTGCCCAAGAACGCCCCGCGGGGCCAGGCTTTCTCTATTCGAATGTCGGCTATGCCCTCCTCGGCCACATCGTTGAATCGATCGAGGGGAAGCCGTGGGAAACGCTTCTCGCCGACGAAGTCTTCCAGCCGCTCGGACTGACAACGGCCGCCTTCGGCCCCCTGCCCCCGGAGGGCGCGACGGGAGCCTGGGGGCATGTCGTCCGTGACGGCGTCACCGAGCCGGTGCGGATCGACAATCCCCCTCCACTCGGCCCTGCCGGCCGCGTTCATGTCACGATCGGGGATTGGTCGCGGTTCGCCCTCGCCTTCACCGCCGACGGCGACAACACCGACCGGGACCGACTCGGCGTCTCCCGACGCGACTGGGCCCGGCTGCTCGAGCCGCGCGCCGGCGGGAGCTATGCCGGCGGATGGGGCCTCCACGATCGGGCCTGGGGGGGCGGGCGCGTGCTCTCCCACTCCGGCTCCAACACCACCTGGACCTGCGTCGCCTGGGTGGCCCCGGGGCGCGACTTCTGCCTCCTCGGGGCCACCAACACCGGCGCTCCGGCGGCGGCGGCAGCGTGCGATGAGGCGGTCTCGGCCTGCCTCGATCCTCGGCTGCTTCCCTTCGACGACACCGCGGAACGTCGCTGAGGGGGACGGGGACTTGCGGCCCCGGCAGCGAGCGGGTCGATTGGGAGACTCCCGGGGTGGCCGCCGAACGCGAGCGCCGTCCGAGGAGTGTCATGGAAGGAGTCCTGCCGATGCCCCGCCGTGCCTCTGCCAAGTCTTCTCCAGCCGGGGCCGGAATGGCATCCGCCGCTGCGGCCCCGTCGGCCGAAGCCCCCTGCCCTGCAGCGCCGGCGGCTGTCATCCCCTCGAACACGCTTCTCGAAGGCGACTGCCTCCAGTCGTTGGCCGGTCTTCCCGATAGCTGCGTTCACCTCGCCTTCGCCGATCCGCCGTTCAACATCGGTTACGACTACGATACCTACGACGACCGCCGCTCCGCCGACGATTACCTCGCCTGGTCGAAGCGATGGATGGGGGAGATCGTCCGCGTCCTCCGCCCCGACGGCACCTTCTGGCTGGCGATCGGCGACGAATACGCCGCCGAGCTCAAGGTTCTGGCGACGCGGGAGCTCGGGCTCACCTGCCGGAGCTGGGTGGTGTGGTACTACACGTTCGGCGTCAACTGCCGACAGAAGTTCAGCCGGTCCCACGCCCATATCTTCCAGTTCGTCCGCGACCCCTCCGCCTTCACCTTCAACACCGACGCGATCCGCGTCCCTTCGGCCCGCGAGCTCGTCTACGGCGACCGTCGTGCCGATCCCAAGGGGCGACTCCCGGACGACACCTGGATCCTCCGTCCCCAGGACCTCCCCGAGGGGTTCGGTGGCGACGAGGATACCTGGTACTTCCCGCGTGTCTGCGGCACGTTCAAGGAGCGTTCCGGCTGGCACGGCTGCCAGATGCCGGAGCAACTCCTCGGCCGGATCATCCGGGCCTCGAGCAATCCCGACGATCTCGTCATCGATCCGTTCTCGGGGAGCGGCACGACGCTGGCCGTGGCCTCGAAGCTGGGGAGGCGATATCTCGGCTGCGAGCTCTCGCCGCAGTATGCCGCCCGGATCCGGGAGCGCCTGTCCACCGCACGTCCGGGAGATCCCCTCGACGGGGCCCCGGAACCGCTCAAGAGCGTGCCAGCCACGCAGGACGGCCGCCGGGTCGGAGACCGGCGCTCGGCAAAAAAGAAGGGCAAGCGGACCGGCAAAGCGGCCGAGACGCTCTTGTTTCCCACCGATCAGCCATGATTGAATTCACTCCCAGGAAAGGATTCCTCCCCGCGTCGACCGGCCGGGGAAGAGGGGCCACGCATGGCAACGTCGAAGTCGCGGCGCACAGGACGGGAAAGGGCAGCCCCCCCGCAGGCCACCCCTGCCCCCGAGGCAGGTGCCCAGCCGCAGTCCGCGGCCGCTGGGGGGATCACAGCCGCGCCGGCTGACGGTGGATTATCGATCGATCGCCTCGCGCGGGCCTTTGCCTCGATGATGGGGGTGGCCGATCCCTACGGTAGCGGAACGCCGACCGACGGCGATGCGGGCGTCGAGGTCGATCCTTCCCCGAACCTCGACGAAGAAGATTTTGGGTCAGGGGAGCATGATGCCGCCTGCCGGGTCAGCCCAGGCACGATCCTCGAAGCCCTCCTGTTCGTCGGTCTTCCGGGGGGCACGCCGCTGGGGGCGAAGCGGGTCGCGGCGCTGATGCGGGGGGTGCGCCCCCAGGAGATCGACGACCTCGCCGCCGAACTGGCCCGCAATTACCGGGCCAACAAATGCCCCTACGAGGTCGTGTCGCTCGCCGATGGGTGGGTGATGCGACTCCGCGAGGAGTATGCCTCGCTCGGCCGTGTCATCGAGAGCCGGGCCCGGCTTGTCCGGCTCGATGCCGACGCCCTCGACGTCCTCGCCGTCGTCGCCTGGAACCAGCCGGTGGCGCGCGACCGGTTCGTGGAGCTCGGATGTGATGCCTCCCCGAGCGTGCTGCGGCTTCTCGTCCGTCGCGGGCTCCTCGAATTGGCCCCCGGCGACGACGGCACCCCGAGCTATCGGACGACGAGGAAGTTTCTCGACGTCTTTCACCTTGCCCGGATCGAGGATCTTCCGGAGCCGGATGCCCCGCCGGCCTGAGGTCAACCCGGAGGCGGCTGATCCGCCAGCCAGGCAAGCGCCTCGGCGGCGGAGGCGAGGACGCCGTCGAGCTGCAACTCGCGGATGCGGGCGAGCGTGGCTCCGAGTGCGGGGCCCGGCGCACGACCGGCACGGATGAGATCGTGGCCTCCAAGCAGCGGCGGGGGATCGAGTTCGGCGCGGGGGCGCTCGAGGCAGGCGGTGACCCAGGCGGCGAAATCGGCCCCTCCGCCGGCCACGGCAGCCCGGGCCCGGAGGATGTCGGCCAACGCGGGGCTGTCACGGTTGGCGAGCCAGGGCTGGAGGATCGACCAGGGCCGGTTTCTGGGAAGTTCGTCGGCGTTTCTCGGGGCAAGGTCGTCGAGCCCAGCCCGCAGCCAACAGGCAGTCGTTCCCTCGCGGTTGGAAAGCCGCAACCGGGCCACGACCCGGGGCAGGGCAGCCGGTTGCCCCTCGGCAAGGACTGCCAGCCCTGCTTCGAGGGAGGGTTCGTCGAGCGCCTCGACGATGCGGGCAGACCGCAGCCAAGCCCCCTCGGCCTCGGCGTTCCCTTCCGCCGCCGTGAGTTCCGGGAGGACGACCGGGGCGAGCCTGGTCTCGGCAAGGAGTTCGAGGGCCCGGCCGCGCCCCCGACGGGAGAGCATCGCCCGTAGTTCGGCGGCAATCCGCTCGGGGCTCACCGTGGCGGCACGGGGCGCGAGCCGCTCGATCGCAGCCCGCGTTTCCCCCTCGAGCACGAAGCCGAAGCCGGCGGCAAACCGGACGGCCCGGAGCATCCGGAGATGATCTTCGCCGAAGCGGAGAGCCGGCACCCCGATGGCCCGGACAATTCCAGCCTCGAGATCAGCGCGGCCCCCGACATGATCATGTACTTCACCCGTCTGGGGGTCCATGAAGAGACCGTTGATCGTGAAGTCGCGGCGTTTGGCATCCTCGGCAGCCGTCGAGAACGCGACGCCAGCCGGGTGTCGGCCGTCGGTGTACGCCGCGTCGGTCCGAAACGTGGTCACCTCAACCTGCCCACTCCCGCGCGGTCCGATGACGGTGATCACCCCGAATGCCGCGCCGACCGCGAGCGTCCGCCCGCGGCCAAACACTTCGCGGACGACATCGGGCCGGGCTGAGGTCGCCACGTCGTAATCGGCGGGAGTTCGGCCGAGGAGTTCGTCGCGGACACATCCCCCGGCCCACAGCGCCTCATGCCCCGCAGCGCGCAGGCGATCGACGACGCTCCGCGCGAACTTCCTCGCCTCAATGGGATCGGATGCGATGGCTGCCATGGCTCTTGCTAAGTTGACACCATTCAACCGCGCTCATAAAATGCTCATAGTTCTGGTTTCTGGGGATAGTGGCTGAACTCTCGGTGCGTTTTACGCGTACTGAGAGGAGTCACTTTGGGGTTTCGCGGGCTTTTTTTTGGGCCGAGCGTCTACTTGGGCCTCGCCGGACTTCTGCGCAGCCCCGCGTTCTCTTCGAGGCGTCATTCTTGATTTTTCATGGCTGCCCTTTTGGGCGGAGGTGTTGCATGTGTGTCCGGACCCCCAACTCCAGTCGGCGCGGCTTCACGCTCGTCGAACTGCTCGTCGTGATTGCCATCATTGGCACGCTCGTCGGTCTTCTCTTGCCCGCTGTCCAGTCGGCGCGTGAGGCCGCCAACCGCAGTTCCTGCGGCAACAAGATGAAGCAGCTCTGCCTCGCGATGCAGAACTTCCACGACGCCCGCAAGGCGTTGCCGGCGGCGTGTGATCGTTATCCATACACCGCGACAACCTTCAACACGAATGCCAGCGCCACCTCGCCGGCGGCGTTCAGCTTCATCTGCCACATCCTCCCCTTCATGGAAGAAACAAACCTCTACAACACGCTCTCCTCGAACACCAATCGTTTCGGCCGCGGGGCCGTGCCATTCGGGCCAGCCACGCTCGGCAATGGCACGCAGCATGCGTCACAGACGCTGCTCTCCGGACTGCAATGCCCGTCGTTCGGTGGTCAGGGGGTCGTGCAGATGGCTGCCGGCAGCAACTTCAAGTCGCTTCTGGCTGGTTCGCCCCCCTACAACCAGATCGGCATCACGAACTACAAGGCCATGGCCGGCCTCCTCACCTACGCCAAGGCAGGAAGCTTCGACTCGGCGATGACCGACAATGGCGCCATGCCGCTGAGGCCGGCCCGGTTTTCCAACGCCGACACCGACGCCTGCCCGCAGTTCGGCCAGGGGCTCGCAGCGTTGCGGGACGGCACGTCGAAGACGATCATCCTCATCGAATCGAAGGAGGCCGGAAACTCGGCGTGGATCGACGGCATGCAGACGTGGGTCTGCGCGGTTTCTGACGACACCGGTTCGCTCCCGCTCAACAACAGCGGTGTGTGGGTGACCACCGGCGTGCAGTCGGCCCTCGGCTACGGTCCGACGCAGACCGCTCAGGGGCGGATCAGCATCAACCTCGGCTCCCGCGGCACACTCGGCAACTCGGCATGGGGGCCGAGCAGCGATCACGCTGGCGGCTTGACGATCACCGGCTTTGGCGACGGCCACAACAGCTCGCTGAACACCGACATCGACCCTGCCGTGTTCTTCGGCCTTGTCACCCGCGACATGGGAGAGACAACCAGCGAGTGATCGGGCGGTTTTCCACGCTCGATTCTCAACGCGTTCATCGACGGCAGCCGGGGGCCATCCCCCGGC
>CANGGC010000196.1 GCA_947453125.1 Planctomycetaceae bacterium
CGCTCCAGGCAACGATCAAGCAGGGCAAGCCGCTCGACCCGACGATCGCCGATGCCGTGGCACTGGCGATGAAGGATTGGGCGATCGAGAAGGGGGCCACCCACTACGCCCACGTCTTCTATCCGCTCACCGGGCTGACCGCCGAGAAGCACGACAGCTTCCTCACGCCGACTGGCGACGGCGAGGCGATCTTCGAGTTTTCCGGCAAGGAACTGATTCAGGGCGAGCCCGATGCCTCGAGCTTTCCCTCCGGCGGGCTGCGGGCGACGTTCGAGGCCCGTGGCTACACCGCCTGGGATCCGACGAGCCCGGCCTACATCCTCGACAACCCCAACGGCACGACCCTCTGCATCCCCACGGCCTTCTGCTCGTGGACGGGCGAGGCCCTCGACAAGAAGACCCCGCTCCTCCGCTCGATGCAGGCCCTCGACAAGCAGGCTCGCCGCGTCCTGGCCCTCTTCGGCCACAAGGATATCGGGCAGGTCTCCGCGTCGTGCGGGCCGGAGCAGGAGTACTTCCTCATCGACCGCAACTTCTACTTCGCCCGGCCCGATCTGGTGATGACCGGGCGGACGCTGTTCGGTGCCAAGCCGCCGAAGGGGCAAGAGTTTGAGGATCAGTACTTCGGGGCGATTCCGGAGCGCGTTTTGGCGTTCATGCTCGAGGTGGAGCGTGAGCTCTACAAGCTCGGCGTGCCGGTGAAGACGCGGCACAACGAAGTGGCCCCTGGGCAGTATGAGATCGCCCCGGTCTACGAGAATGCCAATATCGCCACCGACCACCAGCAGTCGATCATGCAGACGCTGACCCGCGTCGCGCAGAAGTACGGCATGTCGTGCCTCCTCCACGAGAAGCCGTTCGCCGGCATCAACGGCTCGGGCAAGCACGTCAACTGGTCGATGGGCTGCAAGCTCGGCAACCTCCTCGAGCCGGGTGAGACGCCCCACGCCAACATGCAGTTCCTCGTGTTCTGCGCGGCGGTGATCCGGGCCGTCCATCTCCACGGCGATCTCCTCCGGGCGGTCGTGGCCCACAGCGGCAACGACCACCGCCTCGGGGCCAACGAGGCCCCGCCGGCGATCATCTCGATCTTCCTCGGCGAGCAGCTCGCCGACGTCTTCGAGCAGATCGAGAAGGGGAAGGCGACCAGCTCGAAGTCGAGTGGCACCCTCACCGTCGGCGTCCACACGCTGCCCGGCCTGCCGCAGCACGCTGGCGACCGCAACCGGACCAGCCCGTTCGCCTTCACCGGCAACAAGTTCGAGTTCCGCGCGGTCGGGTCGGCGCAGTCGATTGCCGGGCCGCTCGTCGCGCTCAACACGATCGTCGCTGAGAGCCTCGACTTCATCGCCAACGAGCTCGAGAAGGCCACCGGCGGTGACATGGCGAAGCTCCCGCAGGCCGTCGAGAAGCTCCTCCAGCAGATCGTCTCCGAGCACAAGGCGGTGATCTTCAACGGCAACGGCTACTCGCAGGAGTGGCACGACGAGGCGAAGAAGCGTGGGCTGCCGAATCTCAAGGCCACGCCCGACGCCCTCGCGGTGCTCGCCTCGCCGACGAACATCGCCCTGTTCGAGAAGTACGGCGTGCTGTCGGAGCGTGAGCTCCGCAGCCGCTACGAGATCTACATGGAGCGGTACTGCAAGGACATCAACACCGAGGCCCAGTCGGCGATCCAGATCGCAAAGACGATGATCCTCCCGGCGGCCTATCGCTACCAGGGCGAGCTCGTCGGTACGGCCCACAAGCTCAAGGAGATCGGCAAGACCGTCCACATGGGGACCCTCGACAAGCTCACCACGCTCGTCGGTGAGTTCGAAGCGGGCATCGGAGCGCTCGAGAAGGTGGCCGGCCATCACGGTGGCGGCGACATCTCGGCCGAGGTGGCCCACTTCCACAGTAAGGTCATTCCGGCGATGGTCTCGCTCCGCGAGACGGCTGATCAGATCGAGTCGATCCTCCCCGACGATCTCTGGCCGCTGCCGACCTACCGGGAAATGCTGTTCATCAAGTGAGCAGCACAAACGCTGGCACGCCCGACGGGGGGGCATCCCCCGTCGGGCCCCTCGATCCTTCGGTGCTTCCCCTGGCCATCAGGGCGGAGTGTGAGCGTCTTTCGCTCCCGCTCCCGCCCGGGGTCGAGGAGGGATTGGCGGGCTACGCGACCCGCCTCTGGGCCTGGAACGAACGGCTCAACCTCACCCGCCACACCGATGTCGAGCGGTTCGTGTCGCGCGATATCGCCGATGCGGTCGCCGTCGCTGGCCATCTCGCCGCCGGCGAACGGGTCCTCGATGTCGGCACCGGCGGGGGCGTGCCGGGCGTGCTCCTGGCGATCCTCCGCCCCGACCTCCGCGTCGAGCTCTCCGACAGCGTGGCGAAGAAGGCCAAGGCCGTAAGGGCGATCGTGGCCGAGGCGGGGCTGTCGATCCCCGTCCACGAAGGGGCCGCACAGGAGCTCGTGAGCCGGCGGGGCGAGAAGGATCGCTTCGATGCCCTCGTCATCCGGGCGGTGGCGCCGCTGATCAAGCTGCTCAACTGGTTTGAGCCGCTGGCCGACCACTACGGGCGGATGCTGATCATCAAGGGACCGCGCTGGGAAGAGGAGAAGGGGGAGGCAAGGCACCGCGGCTGGGTCAAGAAAGTGACCGTGCGCCGCGTGGCGGCCTGGCCGATCCGCGGCAGCGACAACGAGAGCGTCCTCCTCGAGGTCCGCCGCAGGGAAACCCGCGAACCAAGTTCTGCCCCCACCTCATCTCCCCCCCCTGCCCCGCCATCCCCGCGAAAGCGTTGATGGCGACCGTTCGGCCCTGAACAGCCGGGGATGGTTCCGAGCGCAAGTCGGCAGGGCCCGCGGCTCCCCGGAAGGCCCGCGGCTCCCCGGAAGGCCCGCGGCTCCCCGGAAGGGTAGAATGGGAGCATGGCCAGCTCTCCCGCCCGCTTCGTGGTTGCCATCGTGGCGTTGGTCGCGTCGTCATCGATGCGTCCGGCCGTGGCCGAGGATCACCCCGGCGCGGCGATCTACCGCGAGCACTGTCTCCGCTGCCATGGCGACAACGGCGTCGGCACGCCGGCGGCTCCGGCCCCGCTCTTTGGCGACCGCTCGGTCGGGCAGTTGGCCCGGTATGTCGCCGATACCATGCCGGAGGACGACCCGACCGCCGTCACCGGCGAGGCGGCAGCCGCGGTGGCAGAGTGGATCCATGGCCGCTTCTATTCGGCGCTGGCCCGTGACCGCCATCGACCGGCCCGGGTCGAACTCGCCCGGCTCACCGTCGGCCAGCACCAAAACGCCATCGCCGATCTCGTGGGCGGATTTCTCGAGCCGCTTTCCCCCGTGAGCCCGGAGCGGGGGCTCCGCGGCGAGTATTTCCAGGGGCGAGATTTCAACCCTGCCCGCCGGGTCTTCGAGCGGCTCGATCCCGCGGTCGGCTTCGACTTCGGCGTCGAGGGCCCCGATCCGGAGCGCTTCGAGCCGGGGCGGTTTGCGATCCGCTGGCAGGGCTCGATCGTGCCGGTGGAGTCGGGGGTGCATGAGTTCATCGTCCGCACCGAACAGGCCGTCCGGCTCCTCGTCAATCATCCCGACTGGGATGGCCCGCCACTCATCGATGCCTGGGTGAAGTCGGGCCACGACACGGAGTACCGCGGCACGATCCATCTCCTCGCCGGTCGGCCCCATCCGCTGCGGCTGGAGTTCTCGAAGGCCAGTCAGGGGGTCGATAATCCGGTTCACGAGAAGCCGAGGCGGGCCTCGATTGAGCTCCTCTGGCGGCAGCCGCACGGGGTGGTCGAGCGGGTCCCTTCGCGGAATCTCATCCCCAAGCACTCGCCGGCGACGTTTGTCGTCACGACTCCCTTCCCCCCGGACGATCGCAGCATCGGCTACGAGCGCGGCAGCACCGTCTCGAAGGAATGGCTGGAGGCGGTCGAGGCGGCGGCCGTCGAGAGCGCCGCGGCGATCCGTGAGCGGGCCGGGCGACTGGCCGGCGTGAAGCCCGATGCCCCGGACCGGGCCGAACGGCTGCAGGCCTTCGCCGCCACCTTCGCCGAGCGGGCCTTCTGTCGGCCCCTCGACGCGCCGGTCCAGGCGCTCGTCGCGCATCCCTTCGTCGCAGCGAGCGACGTCGACGCGGCGCTCGAGCGATCGCTCCTCCTGATCCTCTCCTCCCACCGGTTCCTGTTCCGCGAGCCGCCGCTCCCGGCCGATCCCAGTCTCGCTTCGTGGGACACTGCCGCCCGGCTCTCCTTCGGCATCTGGGACTCGATCCCCGACGAGGCCCTCCGCGCCGCGGCGGCCCGGGGCGAGCTCGAGACGCCCGAGCAGGTCGAGGCCCAGGTGCGGCGGATGTCAGCCGATCGGCGGGCGCTCGCCAAGCTCCAGACCTTCCTCCTCACCTGGCTGCGTGTCGACCGCCCCGCGGAGATCGCCAAGGATCCGTCCCGACATCCGGGATTCGATGCCGCCGTGGTCAGCGACCTACGGACGAGCCTCCGGCTGCTCCTCGACGACATCGTGCTCCCCGCCGCCGGGCCGGCCGACTACCGGCGACTGTTCACTGCCGACGAGGTGCCGATCAATGGACGACTGGCTCCGTTCTACGGGGTCGAGCTTCCGCTGCAGGCCGAGTTCGTCCCCGTCCGTCTCGATGAAGGCAAACGCGCCGGCGTCCTCACCCATCCCTACCTCCTCAGCGTCCTCGCCTATCCCGGCGAAAGTTCCCCGATCCACCGGGGGGTGTTCCTGACGCGGGGGATCCTCGGCAACGTCCTCAAGCCCCCGACCGAGGCGGTGGCCCCACTCGCCCCCGACCTCCACCCGGGGCTCTCCGCCCGACAGCGAGTCACCCTCCAGACGAGCCCCGCGGCCTGCCAGGGCTGCCACGCCGTCATCAATCCGCTCGGCTTCGCCCTCGAGGGCTTCGACGCCGTCGGGCGCTTTCGGGGAAACGGGAGCGAGACCGACGGGAGCTACCTGCCACGGGAAGGGCCCGAGGTGCACTTCGAGGGGGCGGACGGATTGGCGGCCTATCTCGTCACGAGCGCCGACGCCGAGGAGGCCTTCCTCCAGTCGCTGTTCCATGCGCTGGTCAAGCAGCCGATCCGGGCCTGGGGGCCGGAAACCCTCCCGCAGCTGCGCCGGTCATTTGCCGCCAAGGGCTTCGATATCCGTGAAGCCGTGGTCGATATCATGAAGGTGGCGGCCTTCCCGCCCCTTCCCCTCCCTGCCTCCCCGGAGCCGACCGATGATCACTCGCCGTGAACTGCTGCGGAAGCTCGGGGTCGGTGCGGCGGTGGCGCCGTTCCTCGGTAATCTGCCCAGCTTCGCAAGCGCCCCGGCGGCGCGGCAGCGGCTCGTCATCGTCTTCAGCCCGGACGGCACGGTGCGGGAGAACTTCTGGCCAGCCTCCGCCGGCTCGTTCACCGCGCCGGGCGGCGACGGCCAGGCGGCGGTGGAACTGCGGCCGATCCTCGCCCCCCTGGCTCCCTTCAAGGATCGCCTCCTCACGCTCAAAGGAGTCGGGAACAAGATCCGCGGCGACGGCGACGGCCACATGCGCGGCATCGGCTGCCTGCTCACCGGCGTCGAACTCTTCCCCGGCAACATCCAGGGGGGAAGCGACACGCCGGCGGGCTGGTCGAGCGGGCTGTCGATCGATCAGGAGATCGCCGGCTTCCTCCAGGCGCGCCCGGAGACTGCCACCCGGTTCGGCTCGCTCGAGTTCGGCGTCCTCGTCCCCGACCGGGCCGATACCTGGACGCGGATGGTCTACGCCGGCCCCAACAAGCCGGTGGCGCCGATCGACGATCCGTATCAGATGTTCTCCCGGCTCTACGGGAGCGTGAAGCACCGCGAGAGCCTGCGGAGCGTGCTCGACGAGCTTCACGAGGATCTCGCCCGCGTGACGGCCA
>CANGGC010000197.1 GCA_947453125.1 Planctomycetaceae bacterium
AAGCTCTCCGCCGAGCAAAAGGAACTTCTCGCCCGGTGGATCGCCGCCGGAGCCGAGTACCGCAAGCACTGGGCCTTCGAGCCACCGACCCGCCCCGAGCCGCCGGCCGTGAACCACGGCGGCTGGGTCCGCAACGCGATCGACGTTTTCGTTCTTGCCGGAATCGAGGGGGCGGGCATGACCCCCTCCCCCGAAGCCGACCGGACGACCCTCATCCGCCGCCTCTCGGCCGATCTCGTCGGCATCCCGCCGACGCCCGAGGAGGTCGACGCCTTCGTCGCCGATCCCGCTCCGGACGCCTACGAGAAACTCGTCGACCGGCTCCTTGCCAGCCCGCATTACGGCGAACGGATGGCGCTGCCGTGGCTCGATGCCGCCCGGTACGCCGATTCCAACGGCTTCCAGCAGGACGGCGACACCTGGCAGTGGATGTGGCGGGACTGGGTCGTCAGGGCCCTCAACGCCGACATGCCGTTCGACCGCTTCTCGACCGAGCAGCTTGCCGGCGATCTCCTCCCCGACGCGACGGTCGAGCAAAGAATCGCCAGTGGCTTCAACAGGAATCACCTCCTCAACGGCGAGGGGGGGGCGATTGCCGAGGAACAGCGGTTCAACAACCTCTTCGACCGGGTCGACACGACAAGCACCACCTGGCTCGGCCTCACGCTTGCCTGTGCCCAGTGCCACGACCACAAGTACGATCCGCTCACGCAGGTCGATTACTACCGCTTCCTCGACGCCTTCAACAGGCTCTCGGAGAGTGGTGTGCCGCAGTATTTCTCGAGCCGGATCCGGGTGGCACCGCCGCTGATCGAGCTTCCGACCGAGGAGAACAACGCCCGGATTGCCGACTTCGAGAAGCAGATCGCCGCCGCCGACACCGAGGCTGCTCCGATCATCGAGGCCGGCTTTGCCGGCTGGCGGAAGGGGCTGTTGGCGTCGGGAGTGCCTAGTGATGCGGTCGGTCTTCCGGGGGGGCTCCTCGAGCAGCTTCAAAAACCCGAAGGGGAGCGAACGGCCGAGGAGCGGCAGGCGATCGACGCCGACCTGCGGAAGCACTTCGACGAAAAGGTGCGGAACGACCTCGTCGGCAAGGTGGCGCCGGTCGAGCGCGCGGCGACCCTCCGCCGGCAGTTGGGCGACTACCGGGCCGACCAGATCCCGCGGGTGATGGTGATGAGCGACGACAGGCCCCGCGAGACGAAGCTCCTCGATCGGGGCGACTACCTGACGCCGAAGGGGGATCCCCTCACGTTCGCGCCGCCGGGCGTGCTCCCGCCGCTCCCCGAGGGGGCGGCAGCCAACCGGCTCGGGCTCGCCCAGTGGCTCTTCCGCCCCGATCATCCGCTCACAGCGCGGGTTCAGGTCAACCGGATGTGGCAGCACTTCTTTGGACTGGGGCTCGTGAAGACGGTCGAGGACATGGGAGTGCAGGGGGAATACCCTCTCCATCTGCCACTCCTCGACTGGCTGGCGCTTGAGTTCCGTGACCGGGGCTGGAGCCAGAAGCAGATCCATCGGCTGATCGTCACGAGCGCCACGTACCGTCAGTCGAGCAGGGTCCGCCCCGATGACCTCGCCAAGGATCCGGAGAACCGCCGCTTCGGCCGGGCGACGCGGATCCGCATGCCCTCCGCTGTGCTCCGCGACGTCGCCCTGTCCTCGAGCGGCCTGCTCGACCGGCGGCAGGGGGGCCGACCGGTCTATCCCTACCAGCCCGACGAGATCTGGGAGGCGCTGGCGATCACGAAGGAGCGCGATTTCACCTACCCGCAGTCGCAGGGGAGCGATCTCTATCGGCGCAGCCTCTACACGTTCTGGCGGCGGACGGTGAGCCCGGCGAACATGTTCGACGCCGCCAACCGGCAGACCTGCCGCGTCCGCTCCTCGACGACTTGCACTCCGCTCCACGCCCTCACGACGCTCAACGACCCGACCTGGGTGGAGGGGGCTCGCGTGCTGGCAGCCGCCGCGATCAAGGCTTCCCCCGACGTCGACGGCCGTCTCACCCATGCCTTCCGGCGGGTCGTCTCGCGTGTGCCGACCGATTTCGATCTCGTCGCCCTGCGGAGGATGTTGACCCGGCAGCGCGAGTTTTATGCGGCTGACCCGGCCGCAGCGAAGGCGCTCGTGTCGGTGGGCGCCAGCCCGAAGGACGAGTCGCTCGATCCGGTCGATCATGCCGCCCTGGCGGCAGTCTGTCTGGCGATCTTCAACCTCGACGAGGCCCTCACCCGTGAGTGATCCGCACGCCGCCAGTCTCCCGTCGAGTCTCGATCTGTCGGCCGCCTTCGCGGAGAACGCGGCCCGTGTCTCGCGCCGGCGCCTGTTCGGATCGGCCGGCATGGGGATCGGCGGCGTGGCTCTGGCGGCGATGCTCGGGCGGGAGGGTGCCGCGGCCGGTCCAGTGATCGCCGGGCTCCCGGATCTCCCCCACCATCCGCCGAAGGCGAAGCGGGTCGTCATGCTCTGGCAGGGAGGGGGGCCGTCGCATGTCGATCTCTACGACCCCAAGCCGGTGATGCGCGAGCGTGCCGGTCAAGACATCCCCGAGAGCGTCCGCGGCACGACGCGGCTCTCCACGATGTCGAGCGGCAACGCGAAGTGGCCGATCCAGCCGGCCATCAAGCCCTTCAAACGCTACGGCAACTCCGGGATCGAGCTCTCCGAGATGCTGCCGAACATCGGCGGCATCGCCGATGAGATCTGCGTCGTCCGCAGCATGAACACCGAGGCGGTCAACCATGCTCCGGGGGTGACGCTGTTCATGACCGGTGCGCAGGTGCCGGGCAGGCCGAGCATGGGGGCCTGGCTCACCTACGGCCTGGGCTGCGACACCGACGAGCTGCCGGCCTTCGTCGTCATGACCTCCTCCGACAAGGCGAAGACCTGCGGGCAGCTGTTCTTCGACTACTACTGGGGGAGCGGTTTCCTGCCGAGCCGTTTCCAGGGGGTGCGGTTTCGCAATACCGGCGACCCGGTTCCCTATCTGGCCAATCCCCCCGGCGTGAGTCGGGCGGCGCGGCGGGCGCTGCTCGATGACGTGGCGGCGATGAATGCGGCGCATCTGGCCGACTACGGCGATCCGGAGATCGACACGCGGATCTCGCAGTACGAGATGGCCTTCCGGATGCAGACGAGCGTCCCGGACCTCACCGACTTCTCGTCCGAGCCCAAGCGCGTCCTCGACCGCTACGGTCCCGATGTCCATGTGAAGGGGAGCTTCGCCTCCAACTGCCTGATCGCCCGGCGACTCCTCGAACGCGGCACCCGATTCGTCCAGCTCATGCACGCCGGATGGGACCAGCACGGCAATCTGTTCACGCAGCTCGAGGAGCAGTGCCGCGACACCGAGGGGCCGTCGGCGGCACTCGTGCTCGACCTCAAGGAACGCGGTCTCCTCGACGACACGCTCGTTGCCTGGGGGGGGGAGTTCGGTCGCACACCCTTTGGCCAGGGGGATCCGGCCAACCCGAAGGGGCGCGATCACTTCGGCCGGGCCTATTCGTGGTGGCTCGCCGGCGGCGGGGTGCGCGGGGGACATGTTCACGGGTCGACCGACGACTTCGCCTGGAACATCACCGCCGATCCGGTCCATGTCCACGATATGCAGGCGACGATGCTCCATCTCCTCGGCATCGACCACACCCGCCTCCTCTTCCGCTACCAGGGGAGACAGTTCCGGCTCACCGATGTCCACGGGCATGTCGTGAAGGGGATTCTCGCCTGAAGGTCCGTCACGCCCCCGCGAACGGGGCTGTTCTGGGAGGGCGAGCCCGCAATCTCCCCCCACCCTACCCCGACTGACATCCTGGCCCGCTGGCGGGCCGGTCGGCGCCGAAAGCGAGGGTGCTTCGGCAATCCAGGGAGGCACGGCCGGCGGCGGAAACTCGATCGCTCGTACCGATCGTGCCGACCTCGACCCTGGAAAACGGCCCTGAAACCGAGCTCCGGTTCGTTGAACCGGCCGTGGGCGTTGGTATCGTCGAACGGAGGAGCGTGGGAGTAGCCGGTTCGGACCGGCTGCCGACCCGCTGCTCCCTCCGACCGCCGACTCCAAACTTCTGGGATCAAGCCCGGCATGGCCATCGCCCGTTATCCCGAACCGGACGAAATCGACTGCCTGCTCCGCAACGCGGAGTTGCGCGACGAGATCGAGCCGTATCTCGACGAGTCGATCTTTGAGATCGACTTCCGCACTCTCCCCACGGAGGCGGAGAACCGCTTCCTCGAATCGATGATCGCCTGGGAGAAGGCGGCCCTGGAGCCGATCGCCCGCTGGTTTGATCCGCCGCTGGCCCTCCAGCCCGCCTGCACGCTCGACGAGGATCAACTCCGCGAGAGGCTCTGGGAGACGATCGAGCGGTTGTTCGAGAAGCGGATCGTCCTCGACTTCACCGACCACCTCGCCGACCGGGATCTCTACGTCCTCATCCGCCGGGACATCCTCCCCGCCTCCGTGAAGCGCGTCGAACTCCCCGACAACTTCGTCCACTGGGATTGCAGTGCCGTCGAGACCGAGGAGCCGACCACTTGGCTGACGTTCTATGCGACCGATGCCGAGCGGGAGCAGTGGAGGCTCGAGGAAGGGCGTGATCCCCCTCCCCGTCAGGTGCCCCCTCATCCCAGGGCCCTGCCGACAGCGCCTGTCTGAGTGCGGGGGACTTTCCCCCGGGGGGGCGTCCGGTTCCCCGCGCTGTGGTGGCGGTTTCGTCGCTGGGGCGGTTTCTCCCGCCGTGGCCGGCGCGTATTCTTTGGAGACGACCTTCGGTCCCTCCGTCGATATTCGCCTTTCGGGAGTTCCTGCTCATGCCTTCCCCGCTCCACCGTCGTCGATTCCTCTCGATCCCACTCGGCTGCAGTGCCCTCGTGGCGCTCAGCGCCGTGATCGCTCCGGCGGGCCCGGCGCTGGCCGCCGACGCCGCTGCGGTCAGGGAAGCGATCGCCCGGGGGGAGAAGTTCCTTGCCGACAAGGGGCAGACTGCTGACGGCAGCTTCTCGCCGGCAGCCGGCCCCGCGGTGACGGCGCTGGTGATCGCGGGGCTCGCCAAGAGCGGGACATCGGTCGATGCCCCGGTGGTGCGCAAGGGGCTCGACTATCTGCTCGGCTTCCGTCGCGATACCGGCGGGATCCATACGAACGACTCGGCGATCGGAAACTACGAGACGGCGATCGCGCTGTTGGCGCTTGCCGCCTGCAACAAGGATGGCCGGTTCGACAAAGAGATCGAGGGAGCCGAGGCCTTTCTCAAGGGGCTGCAGTGGGACGAATCGGAAGGGCTCACCCCCGCTGACGTCAACTACGGCGGCGCTGGCTACGGCAGCAAGGGGCGTCCCGATCTCTCCAACACCGCCTTCCTCATCGAGGCGCTGCGGAATGCCGGCGCCGATGCCGACGATCCGGCCATCCAGCGTGCGCTCCTGTTCGTGTCGCGGACGCAGAATCTCCCCGGGCCACACAACGATCAGCCCCATCCCGAGAAAAACCCCGACGGTGGCTTTTACTACACCCCTGCCAACGGCGGCGACAGCATGGCCGGCAAGACGGCTGAAGGGGGCCTGCGGAGCTATGCGTCGATGACGTACGCCGGCCTCAAGAGCATGATCTTTGCCGGCCTCGACAAGGACGATCCACGCGTCAAGGCGGCGCTGGAATGGCTCATGAAGCACTACACTTTCGAAGAGAACCCCGGCATGGGGGACAGCGGCCTCTATTACTACTATCACACGATGGGTAAGGCCCTCGATGTCCTCGGCGACGAGACCTTTACCGACGCCAAGGGCACGGTCCATCGGTGGCGCGAGGAGCTGGCCGACGCGGTGATCACGCGGCAGCAGCCAGACGGCTCGTGGGTCAACGCGAATGCCCGGTGGATGGAGAACGACCCCAATCTCGTCACC
>CANGGC010000198.1 GCA_947453125.1 Planctomycetaceae bacterium
CCGATCCGGAGGCGACGGCGGTTCTTGTTGATGCCCTGATTGACGTCATTGACCTTCATCGAATCGCCCTCTGCTCAAAGCCCTTTGAACACACCAACCGGGTGCGTCCGACAAGCCCAATTTTGTAAAGCCGGCGGAACCACTGCCGCACCGCTCCTACCACGACCGCCACCGCCGCCTGCCCGCCACAGGCGATCAGGAGAGCGTCACGCCTCGCAACCGCTCGACCTCACTCCTCGTTCTCAGTTGCTTCAAACCGTCCAACGCCGCCTTAACGAGATTGACAGGGTTGGTCGACCCGTGCGCCTTGGTGAGGACGTCGCGGATACCGGCAGACTCACAGACCGCCCGTACCGCGGCTCCGGCGATAATCCCAGTGCCGGGACTAGCGGGAAGGAGAATCACCTTCGCTGTGCCACTGTTCCCCTCGACACGGTGGGGAATTGTCCCGGCTTCGACGGGAACCTCAATGAGGTTCTTCATACCGTCCTTGATCGCTTTCTCAACGGCCGGAGGGACTTCGTTGGCCTTGGCATAGCCACAGCCAACCTTGCCGCGGCCGTTTCCGACAACGACGAGCCCGGCAAAGCTGAATCGCCGACCACCCTTTACAACGGTGGCGCAACGTCGAACCTTGACCACCTTTTCGGCAAACTCACCGCCACGCTCCCCGCCGCGATTGTCGCGGGAGTCACCGCCACGGCCCTGACTGCTACTGGTCGACACGGTCTTCGATGCTCCGGATGGTTTGGCTGGTTGTCGTCTTGTCCCTCATCACCCTCTCCCCGGAATCCCAAGGAGGGCAAGATGACAGGACGGTGGTGATCAGAACTCGAGGCCGGCTGCCCGCGCCGCATCGGCCAACGCGGCAACCCTGCCATGGTAACGGAACTCGCCCCGATCAAAGCATACTTTCTTAACGCCAGCGGCCTGGGCCCGCTCGGCGACGGCGCGACCGATCGCCTCAGCAGCCTGCTTGTTGCCGCCAAAACCGACCGCGTCGCGGATCTGCTTGTCGGCCGTACTCGCGGAAGCCAGCGTACGCCCCGTGGCATCGTCGATGATCTGGGCGTAAATGTGCTTGTGCGAGCGGAACACGGCCAGACGGGGCCGCTCCGCGGTGCCGCGGATATGCCGGCGGACACGGAAACGGCGGCGCATCCGCTGCCTGAGAATCGTGCGGGCGTGGTCCATGGAAGCGTGACTGCGGGAGGTAGTGGACAAAAGACGTCAGAGGGGAAAACGTATCCCGTCGATCGATTACTTCGTGACCGCTTTGCCGGCTTTGCGACGCACCTGCTCGCCCTCGTAGCGGATGCCCTTGCCCTTGTAGGGCTCCGGCTTCCGACGGGCACGAACTTCGGCTGCGAACTGTCCGACGAGATGCTTATCAATGCCCTTCACGACGATGTGCGTCTGATCGGGGCAGGTGACCGTAAGGCCGGAAGGAATCGGAAGCTGGAGTTCGTTGGCGAAACCAACGCGGAGCTGAAGTGTGTTTTTCTGGATTGCAGCGATGTAACCAACGCCGACAATCTCGAGCTTTTTCTCGTACCCCTTCGACACACCCTCAACCATGTTGGCAGCGAGGGCACGAGTGAGTCCGTGCACGGCGCGAGAAGTGCGGTCATCAGCGCTGCGTGTCACCTTGAGGTGGCCGTCCGCCGGATCGACCCCGACCTTCACCGCCGGATGTACCTTGTGTTCGAGCTTTCCGAGCGGACCTTCTACCTTGAGCGTAGCGCCATCAACGGCCACCTTGACGCCCTTGGGAATCTCCACTGGAGCTTTGCCGATTCGCGACATGACCTCGACCTTTCGTTGCTCAACCAGCCCGCACTCGGTATCCCGTCCCGCTCATTTTAAACACCCAACAGTCCTTGACTCCCACAGCCCCCGCCACATGGGCGGAAAACTTGGAGTTGTCGAGGTGCCGCTCACCACAGTTCGCAGAGCACTTCTCCGCCGAGCTTCCGCTGCCGAGCCTCTCGGTCACTAACCACGCCGCTACTCGTCGACAGGATGGAAATCCCGAGGCCGCCGAGAATTGGACGAAGACGAACCGAACGACTGTACACACGGCGGCCAGGAGAGCTCACCCGCCGAATGTGGCGGATGAGACGCTCACCGTTCGGGCCGTACTTCAGCTCGATCTGCAGCTTTGCAGCAGGCTCAGCTTCCACTTCCTTCCAGTCCCAGATGTACCCTTCACGCTTGAGTACGTCCGCCACGCCGCGCTTCACCTTGGAGCTTGGAATCTCCACGATAGCGCGTTCGACGCGCACCGCGTTGCGGATGCGGGTGAGCATGTCGGCGATGGGATCGGTCATCATGTCGAGAGAACCCTTTCGGAACTGTGAACCCTGCCAGCGAATCCTTCTATCTACCGCGCCCCTGCTGACCATGGCCGCCACATCGGACCGCCACGGCACAGACCGGTCGTCACCAACTTGCCTTCTTCACACCGGGGATATTTCCCTGATCGGCGAGCTTCCGGAAACAGATCCGGCAGAGCCCGAACTTGCGGTAAACAGCCCGAGGCCGACCGCAGAGCATGCAACGCTGCACCTTGCGGGTCGAGAACTTCGGAGGCCGCTTGGCCATCGCGATCTTTGACTTGCTTGCCATAGATGATTCCAACGAAGGCCGCAGGTACGGCCGCAAATGATCACCCCAGGACCCAAAGTTGCGACAGTGACTGCCGCGTCCATGAGCCGCTCACGATCCACCGTGCCACTACGCCGCGGCACCCTCATCGCCATCCTTCTTCAACGGTACGCCCATCGCCCGTAGGAACTGCCTCGCTTCGTCGTCGTTCTTTGCCGACGTAACGAGCGTGATGTTCATTCCCTGCGGCCGAGTGTACTTGTCCGGATTGATCTCCGGGAAAACCATCTGCTCAGAAAGTCCGAGGCTGTAGTTGCCGTGGCCGTCGAATGCCGTGCTGGAGAGCCCGCGGAAGTCGCGAACACGTGGCAGAGCCAAAGACACGAGCCGATCAAGAAACTCGTACATCCGCCGACCGCGAAGCGTGACCTTGCATCCGATGGGGAGATTCTCGCGGAGCTTAAAACCAGAGACGGCGGCCTTGGACAGCGTGGCAATCGGCTTCTGTCCCGTCACCTGAGTGAGAGCGCTAATCGCCTCTTCGAGATACTTCTTTTCAGTGACGGCCACCCCGACGCCCATGTTCACCACGATCTTCTCAAGCCTTGGAATCGCGTGTGCGTTGGTGCGATCGAGCGCCTTGCTCAGGGCAGGCTGCACCGTCTTGAGATAGTGCTCGAGCATACGCGGCGTCTCGAGCACGCCGGTCGCTTCCGGGGCACCCTTTTCGACTTCACTCGCTTTGGTTTTCTTCGCCATCGCAACCGTCCTTTTTATTGTCCTGTCCGTCGCCCCGAGGATCCCCGGAGCCCATCTCAACAACCGTTTCAGCGGACCCCGACGTCAACCATCTCGGCAGCCGCCAGGCCTCATTCCAACCGCCCAAGGCGACTATCCATCACTTAGCCGCTTTCGCCGCCCTGATCTTGCCGTTGTCTGCGCCGCACTTCTTGCATGCCCGCACCCGTCCACCGTCGGCCAGCACCTTAACGCCCAGACGCGCCCCCTTGTCACAGGAGGCGCAGACAACGAGGACGTTGGAAGCGTCGATCGGCATTTCCTTGCTCAGCCGCCCCCCTTGGGGATTCTTTTGGCTGCGGCGCATATGGCGGTAGACGAGGTTCACGCCTTCCACCACGATTTTGCCGTCTGCGCGACGAACAGATAACACCTTGGCACGAGTGCCCTTGGCATTGCCCGTTTTCACCTCAACCATGTCGCCGGATCGGATCAACATCAGACCACCTCGCTCGCCAAACTGACGATTTTCATGAAATTACGATCCCGCAACTCACGGGCGACGGCACCGAAGATACGCGTGCCCTTCGGATTCTTGTCATTGTCAATGATAACGCAGGCATTGGTGTCAAACCGCACGTAGCTGCCGTCATCACGACGGGTAGGCTGCTTGCAGCGAACGATGACGGCCTTGACGACCGCCTTCTTCTTCACGTCGCTGCCTGGGATGACGCTCTTGACGCTGCACACAATAATGTCACCAATACCGGCAGTTCGCTTCTTGCTTCCGCCGAGCACCTTGAAGCACATGACTTCCTTCGCGCCAGTATTGTCCGCAACGACCAACCGCGATTGCATCTGGATCATGTCGAGGCTCCTTCCCCGGCCTTACGACCGGTCGCCGACGCTTCCTCGGCCTTGGCGGCCGACTCGTTGAATTGGGTCGCGCGGGCACCGCTCCGCAGCGATGCCACGTCGACGGCAGTGCTTTTGGTAACGACGCGAACGAGTTCCCAACGCTTCAGCCGACTGCGCGGGCGGCACTCGATGATCTCGACAAGATCGCCCGGCCCCGACGTCTCATCCTCGTCGTGAACGTGGCAAATCGTCCGCCTGTGGAGGATGCGGCCGTACTTGTTGTGCCGCACCACCCGCGGAATCTCGACCCGCCGCGTCTTGCTCGACGCGGCACTGGTCACCGTGCCTGTTTCCACTCGCCTTGGCATGACTTCTTCCTGTCTGACTTCTTTCCGCCCGTCTCAGATCCCCGTCCCCGAAATCCCTACTCACCAGCGCCCAGCCATGAACCGGGCAGCCCGACTGTCACTCGCCGCTCTGCGTCTGTTTTTTGAACTGCCGACGACCGGCAACACCAGCCTTACCCGGCGCCTGAATCTTCGCCCGGCCAATGGCCCGCTTCTTCTTGGCGTGCTTGTCATGAAGAGCAGCGTCGTGATCGGCTTTTGATTCACCAGGAGCCCCATCCGGCCCAGCCGCAGGAACCACCAAGGTTCCGCGCTGCGTCAATATGGTCTGGCAGCGAGCGATCGCCCGCCGCTGCTTTCGCACATCCGAAGGCGAAGCAAGCTTCTCCGTCTGGGCCTGCAATCGGAGTTTGAACAGCGTCTCGGCTGAGTCCTTCCAGACCAGCCGAATCTGTTCGTCGCTCATCTCTCGAAGTTCACGAACTTTGCTCATGTCTGCCGCCCGGGAGAAATGCACTGCCAACAAAAAATTACCGCAGCTACCGCCCGGGCCCCTGCCCGGAATCCGCCCGCCCACCGTCATCTGGCACCAACACCGCCGAGCCGATATGCAATGAAGACGAGGCCACGTCCACCCTGGATCCGAGCCCCCATTGCTACATCACCCGCCGCTTCACGAACCGCACCCGAACCGGCATCTTGTGCGCAAGACGCGCCAAACACACTCGTGCCGCTTCCTCCGAAACACCACCGATCTCGTATAGAACCGTGCCTGGCTTGATCACAGCCGCCCAAAACTCGGGTTCGCCTTTTCCCTTGCCCATACGGGTCTCGAGGGGAATCGACGTTATCGACTTGTGGGGAAACACACGAACGTACAGCCGCCCCTCATTACGAAGGTACTGACTGGCCGCAATGCGCCCGGCTTCGATCGTCGCGGCAGCGAGCCAACCCGGTTGCTCGGCCTGGAGGCCGTAGTCACCGAAGACGACGCGGTTGCCGCGAGAGGCATCACCTCTTATACGACCTCTTTGGCTTTTTCGGTGCTTGACCCTCTTGGGCATCAGCGCCATCGCCATTCTCCTCGTACATGCCTTGGTTGACCCACACTTGAACGCCGATGTTGCCCTGCGCCGTGGGAGCCTCGCAGAACCCGTAATCAATCTTCGCGCGAATCGTCGACAGGGGCATCGACCCCGCAATTCCCTTCTCGCACCGCGACATTTCCGCACCGCCAAGCCGCCCGGCGAGCTGAATCTTCACACCCTTGGCACCAGCGTCCATGGTCGTGTCGATGGCACGCTTCATCGTGCGACGGAAGGCGGCCCGCTTCGTAAGC
>CANGGC010000199.1 GCA_947453125.1 Planctomycetaceae bacterium
GGGCCCGCCGCGGCCGGCGCTGTGGGACGATGGCGGCGAGGATGGGGGGACGCGGTGGGCGGAAAGGCAGTGTAGAAAAAGATCCCGCTGGGCGGCGACAGCCGGCGGGTGAGGTCTTCCCACACTTTCGAGCGCTGCCATGCTCCCCGCTTCCGATTCCGCTCGGCCGACGATCGATGTCGAGATCACCGTCGATGTCGCCGGGCGGCAACGCTCCGCCACGGCCTGTGTGCCGGACGTGCCCGCGCCGGCGGCCGGTTGGCCGGTCGTCCTCGCCTTCCATGGAGGGCAGAGCCATCCCGAGCAGATGCGCGGATTTTCCGGGCTCGACGAGTTTGCCGCCGCGGGAGCCGCGGTGGTCGTCTACCCGACGGGGACCGGCAGCCGGGAGGGGATCCTCACCTGGAACGGCGGCAACTGCTGCGGAGAGGCTTTTCAATCGGCAAGCGCCGACGTCCAGTTTGTCGATGCGTTGCTCGATCAGATCATCGACCGGCTGCCCGTCGACCCACGCCGGTTTCATGCCACCGGGATGTCGAACGGGGCGATGATGGCCTACCGCGTCGCCGCGGAACTGGCGGAGCGGATCGCCTCGATCGCGCCGGTGGCCGGCCCGCTCGCTCTGGCGACGATTTCCCCAGCCCGCCCCGTCCCCGTCCTCCACTTCCACGGCTCGCTCGACCAATTCACGCCGCTGGAGGGGGGCGTGGGGCGACGGAGCGTGACCCGCACCTGCCATCGCGGCATCGTCGACGGCCTCTTGGAGTGGGTGCGGGCCAACCGGCTCGATCCCGAGCCCGTGCGAACCGCCATCCCCTCGGCCGATGCCGGGATGTCGATCGAAAGGATCGCCTGGGGAAGGCCCGATGAGGCGGAGGTGGTCCTCTACAAGATCGATGGCGCGGGGCACACTTGGCCGGGACGGGTGCCCGACTCCTTCTATCTCGGCACCTCGGCCCTCGGCTTTCCCGCTAATCCGCTGATCCTCGATTTCTTCCGCCGCCATCCGCTGGCTGGCTGATCGCGGCCGCGTCAGTCGTCGAGCCGATAGATCGCGGTGTCGGTGCGGAGGAAGATCGCCCCGTCGGCTACGGCCAGAGAGGCGAGCGTCCGCCCCGGAAGCTCGTTGATCGCCAGCTCCTGGAACGTCTTCCCTGGGGCGATCACCTTCGTGACGCCATTTTCGTCGGTGATGTAGATCCGACCATCGGCGTGGACGGGGGAGGCGGTGCAGTCGCCGCCGAGGCGTTCCTGCCAGTGGACCTCGCCCGAGCGGGCGTCGAGGCAGGAGATCACGCCGTTGTCGCTCACCATGTAGAGCTCGTCGCCGACCAGGAGCGGGGAGGCGTTGCGCGGCACCCCCTTCGTCGTCTTCCAGGCGACTCGGTCATCACTGAGCTCCCCCGTGCCGTCGAGGGGGAGGGCGTAAAAGACCGGCGTGTCGTAGCCGGAGCTCACAAACGTCAGGCCGAAGCCGGTGACAGGGCGGGGCACGTTGGAGTAGCCGCCGGGATAGCGGAAGCGCCAGCGTTCCGCGCCGGTTTCCGGGATGTAGGCGATCACAAACTCGCCTCCGCAGCTGACAACGATTGGTTTGCCGTCGACCGCGGCGAGCGTCGGGGTGGAGTAGGCCATCCGTCCCTCACCGCGCGGCTGTCGCCACACCTCCTTCCCCGTTGTCTTGTCGAGGGCGACGACGAACTGGATGTCGGTGCCATCGCAGGCGATGACGAGGAGATCGCCCACCACGACGGGCGATCCGGCCGGGCCGTGGCGGTGGTTGTATTCCAGCTTCGTCTTCCAGAGGATCTCCCCTTCCCGCGACAGGCAGGCGGTGCCGTGGCTGCCGAAGTGGACGAACACCCGCTCCCCATCGATCACCGGCGTCGGCGAGGCGTGGCTGTTTTTGGTGTGAACGCTCCCCGGCTCGGCGGGGGCGAAGACCTCGATCGACTGTTCCGTTGCGCCGCTGGCGGCATCGAGCCTGAGGACCCGTAGCGAGCGGCCGTCGTCGACGCCGGTCGTGAGCCAGATCTTCCCGCCGGCGATCGCCGGGGAAGACCACCCCAGCCCGGGGATGTCGGTCTTCCAGACGACATGCTCCTCCGCGCCCCAGGTGAGCGGGAGCCCCTGCTCATCAGAATGCCCCTGCTGCCCCGGCCCACGAAACTCCGTCCAGTCGGCCGCCCGGCTGACGGTGGCGGCGGCGACGAGAAAGCCGATGACGGTCGGCAGGAGGGATCGGGTGGGCATCGCAGGGCTCCGGGGGGAAAGAAGGCGGCAGGATACCAGGGAGGGCCGCCGCCGCGTCGACAACGCTCCGGCCATGGCCTAGTCTGAAAGGCGAGTGGACCAGAGCCCTCCATGGCCGATGGTCCGCTTTGACGCCCCCGTCGGCCTGGGTCTCAATCGCCCCACCCTCCCCGCCCCGCCAGCAGGTGCGGGACGCATCGCGGTGTCCTCATGTCCCGTGCTCCGACTCCCCGCCATGCTTCCCCGCGGTCCCCTGTTGAAGGCCGCCGGCACGGTCCGCGCGCCCCCGTCTCGGCCGGGGCGCGGTGGACGCCGGCCAGGCTGGCAATCGTGGGGGTGGTTGCCGCCGCTGCCGCCGCCCTGATTGTCCGCGGCGTCGTCAGTTGGAACGAGGCCCGCGCCGAACGGCTCGCGACGGCCTGTCGGGAGGCCCATCGGGCGGAGGATTACGCCGCCGAGGAAAAGCTCGCCGGGGAGTGGGTGGGGGCCTTGCCGGGGGCCGCCGAACCGCTTTTCTTTCTCGCCCAGGCCCAGCTCGGCCTGGGGAAGCAGCGCGAGGCCGCCGACACGCTGGGGCGGCTTCCGGATGGCGATCCGCTGACGCTCACCGCCCTGGGAGACCGGGCCGATCTCCTCTTCGGCGATCTCCAGGATCCCCGCGAAGCTGCCCGGACGTGCGAGCGGATCCTCCGGATCGATCCAGCCAACGGCGAGGCCCACCGGCGGCTCTGCTTCTTCTACGCCGCGACGCTCCAGCGCGAGAAGCTCGCCGCCCAAGCCCGCCGTACGATCGACCTCGGGTGTGAGACCCCGGAAACTTACGTCTACGTCGTCGGCTCCGATTGGCTGACTCTCTCCAACACCCTGTCGGTCAACAGCCATTGGCTCAAGGCCTCCCCTGAGGACGAGCTGTTCCTCGTGGCGGCGGCCCGCGGGTTTGTCAGCAACAGCGGCTTGGAGGAAGAGGTGGCGGGGCCTGAGGAATCGGAGGGGGGGCAGCAAAAGGTCCCCGAGCATGACCGGCGCCTCAGGGAACTCCTCGATCGCTTCCCCGGCAACCTCGAACTCCTTGCCTATTTCCTCCAGAAGGCGACCACCCGGGGGGACATCGACGAGGTGACGACGCTCCTGGGGCAAGCGCCCCCCGAAGCCGAGGCCGACAACCGCTTTTGGCGGTTCAAGGGGTGGGTGCATGGCCAGAGCGACCAGCCGGCCGAGGCCGAGGCGGCCTACCGCCGGGCGCTGGAGATCGATCCGTATGACTTCGCCACGCAGCACCAGCTGGGGGGAGCGTTGCGGAAGGGGGGGAAACTCGACGAGGCGGCCGATTTTGCCCGCTTGGCGGCCGAGGGACGCTCCCTGCGGAAGACGATCCTCGAGCAGCCCGATGTCCGCACGATCCCGCCGGGCGTCCTCGGCGAGATGGGGCGCTATGCGGAGGGGTGTGGCGATCGCGACGTCGCCGGGAGGATCTCCGCTCGTCTTCGGCAGATCGGCGCACCCCCGTCCGCCGGTGGCGCGGCGCGTTCCAAGGTGCAAATCCCTTGACGGCGGCAGCGTGGTGGAATTAGATTTCTTGGGGGTGGGTCGTTCGGGGATCCCGGAAAAGATTTGTTTCCCGGGATGACGAGACTCGATGCATCCAGAAATCGCTCTTCGGCCATCGATTGGCCGGTGCGGAGGTTCTGGGGGCACGAGGCTCGGTGGTTTTTCCGGGGGGCTCCCTGCCAGACTTGAACCAGACCTCAGTCAGATTTCAAGGCTCGTTGTCCGCGTCGGTTTCATCGTTCGTTCCCTCATCATCCGCACCGTCGTCATCTTCCCTGCGTAGACGTTTCCGCCCGGCAGCCTGCTGCCTCGCCACGACCGCTGGGAAATCAAGGCATTCCAACACCATGGTCAACCGCTCTGCGTTTTCGATGCTCAAGTTTTCGATGCTCAAGCCGCTCCACGCCCTTCTTCTCGGGGCCGTTGCCCTCGTCGTCGCCGGCTGCGGAGCCGGTGGCCCCTCGTTCAATCCCGTCGGTGGAAAGCTGACGGTCGATGGGAAGGTGCCGGCCAATGTCCAGGTCTCCTTCTACCCCGTCGACGGCAAGGGGCCGATCGCCTCCGGCACCGTCGACGCCGGCACGGGACGCTACGACCTCACCAGCAGCGGTGGCGTCGGCAAGCCCGCTGGTAAGGGGGCGGTGGCGGGCAAATACAAGGTGGTGCTCAACGCCGGTGGCGGCGCCGGTGCGGCGTCGTCCGAGGCGATGATGGCGCAGTACAGCGGAGGCAATAATCAGGGGAAGGCCCCGGCGGTGCCGAAGGCCTCCTTCAAGAAGGAGTACGGCTCTGCTTCCACCAGCCCCAAGGAGGTTGAGGTCAAGTCGGGGGCCAATGCCATCGACCTCGATCTCTGAAGGCCGCTGGTGTGATCCCGCGAGGATCTCTGTCCGATTTCAGTCTCGTTGGTTTCCGGTTCCCACGCTCGGTTTCATTTCTTCATTCCCTTTGTTCGCAGGTGGCGGATCCCGGTCGGTTCGGTTCCCTCCGTTCAACGTTCGTCAGCAATCGTTTCCAAGGCCGTACCCAAACGGCGGATTTCTCTCATCGGCTTCATTCACGGAGATTCACTGATGTCCATCCAAACCCTCTCCAGGGGGCGTGCCCGCGGGGCGTTCACGCTCGTCGAGCTGCTCGTCGTGATCGCGATCATCGGCACGCTCGTCGGCCTCCTCCTCCCGGCGGTCCAGTCCGCTCGTGAGGCTGCTCGCCGCAGCAGCTGTTCCAACAAGCTCAAGCAGCTTGGTCTGGCCCTTCAGAACCACGCTTCGGCTAAGCAGGACGTCCTTCCTTACAACAAGGATCAGGCGATCTGCGGCAACGGAAACTCGACGACCGGCAAGAAGGAGTTCAACCTCTCCAACGACGGTGCCTGGTCGTGGGTGTTCATGGCGATGCCCTATATGGAAGAGCAGGCCCTCTACAACCAGTTCAACCAGAGCCTCAACACCTACGACAACAGCACCAGCCCCGTCAACAATCTCGCCCTGGCCGGCAAGCCGCTGAAGAGCATGCTCTGCCCGTCGAACACGGCGATGGATCCGGTCCGCGGTGGTCAGGCTGCCAGCTACTTCAATTGGAACGGCTACACCTTTGGCGGTACCGACTACACCGGTAGCCTCGGGCACACCTGGTCGGGCTGGCACGATTGTGGCGCGATCCCCGAGTTCAACGATCCGGAGGGGAAGGGGCGCTTTGTGAAGGGGAACAACCCCGGCACGCCGTGGGTCAACGGCGAGTGCTGGGACGAGCAGGCCAACTTCAATGGCGTGTTCAAGCAGGTCGGCCCGCGGAAGCTCAGCGACATCATCGACGGCACCTCGCGGACGATTGCCGTCTTCGAGAACATGCACTGGCGGGGCGGCAACGGGGCCAACTTTGACTACAACGTCCAGCAGGACTCGGCTTGGATCAACCCCAACGCCTGCGTCGACAGCCTCCTGAAGCCCCTCAACAACACCAACCCTGCCTGGCAGCAGGGGGCTGGTGACCAGCGGTGCCACGGCTGGAGCAGCAACCATCCCAACGGTGGCTTTGCGGCCCGGGCTGACGGCAGCGTCGGTTACTTCAACGAGAA
>CANGGC010000200.1 GCA_947453125.1 Planctomycetaceae bacterium
AGCTCGGCACCTGCCCGGTGAAGTTCGTCGGCGATGCCGGCTGGGTGGAGACCGGCGACGCCGGCGGCACTGACGTCTCGCCCGGCCTCGAAGCGGAGGTTGGCGAGGCCACCAAAAAGCTCGCCGGCACCGACGCGGCGCTTCATGCTCGCAACTTCTTCGACTGCGTGAAGTCGCGACAGCCGACGGCCGCCAATCCCGAGGTGATGCGCCGCTCGCACGTCGCCTGCCACGCGGCGGCGATCGCCTGGATCCTCAAGCGGAAGCTCCGCTTCGACCCGAAGACGGAGACGTTTCTCACTGCCGACGGCCAGCCCGACCATGAGGCCAACGGCCTCAAGAGCCGGCCGGAGCGGAATTGGGTCGCGGTGTGAAAGTTTGTTGAGCCTTTCCTGAAACACGCGGCCCCTCGGCGGTGTCTCATGAGTGGAGCCCCGACCGACGCCCTCCACTTCGAAGCTGCCATGGGCATCACCCCGGAAACGCTGTCGGGGTTGCTCACCCGCCACTTCGGGCCCTTGGTCGCCTGGACCGGACTCCGGGACGGCTCCGCGGAGGACGTTGTTCAGGAAGCGTTCGTGAAGCTGTCCGCTGAAGTTACGCCTCCGGCCCAACCGGTCGCTTGGCTCTACGCCACCACCCGCCATCTTGCTTCGAATGAGCGCCGCGCGACCGGCCGCCGCGTACATCGAGAGCGGATGATGGCGGGGAGCGAGAGCAGGGAGGGCGCGGCATGGGCCACGGCGGAGGCAGGGGAACTGGCCGGGTTCCTGCTCACACTCCCGGACAACCTCCGGGAAGTGGTCGTGGCACGGACCTGGGGCGGGCTCGGATTCGACGAAATCGCCGCGCTCGTGGGGCGATCGAAGGCGACGGTGTGGCGCGACTATGGCCGCGCCCTTGACCTGCTCCGTGATCGGTATGGCATCGCGACAGGAGGCACGACTGACAATGGACAGCCACGACGAACCGCTCGATGAACCCCGGCCGGATCGGGCCGAGACCGAATCGCTCCTCCGCGGCATCCCGCTTGCGGCGATGCCGCAGGACCGCGACAGCCTCCTTTGGGCCTGTGGCTACGAAGCTGGCAGGGCGGCGACCAGGAGTGTCACTCCGGCGGCCGGAGGAGGAATCCGGTCCTGGCTCCCGCTCGTTACCTCGACCGCTGCGGCGTTTTTTGTTGGCCTCGCCACCGCCGGAGCATTTTCGCCCCCCCCAACGCTTCGCGATGCCGACACGGAAGTGGCGACTTCCAGGCCCATCGTCGTCGCACCTGTGAACGCCAAGCCTCCCCGCCCCGCGCCGGTCACCGCGCGGCAAAAGAAACCTCGCGAAGGGCTCTACGCCTCGATGCCGCCCGGCCGTCTCGAGGAACTTCTCGCCGCGCCGAGCGTGCCAGCGGAAAAGCGTGGGATTACCCCTCCCCCAGACCGACCGCCGTTGCGCGTCCGCAATGGATTTTCCGGCTTCGACTCGATCGACCTCTGACCAACGGAACGAGTTCATGTTCGCCTCATTCGGATCGCACCGTCGACACGACATTGCAGCATCAAGTGTCGCCGTGGGCGGGCTTTCCCTCCACGTACGTCCGCGGCGACACGCCCACGACCGCCACCCTCTCCATGCCCAACATCCCCGGCATCCCGGACGATGCCCAGCAACGCCGCACATCCACCATCGAGATGGTTTCGCCATGACACTTCCGCAGAGCCTCGTCAAGACGCTCCTCCTCGGCGCCCTATTCTTCGGCTCCATGGCCTCTGTCTTTGCCGCGGACGAGCCGACGACGATCAAACTCACGCTCCTTCCCCGGGCCATCGAAGACCACGGGCCGTCGCGGCCCCTCCTCCCCGAAGCGCCCGATCTGAAGCCGGGGAACGCCGCCGTCGTCCTCCTGCGGATGCCGTGGGGAGAAACCGGCTTCATGACCAACGAGTACCCGAAGCTCCTCGAACATCCCCCGCTCCCCCTCGACGACCCGCGTCTGACCGATTTTCCTTTCGATCCCTTTGCTGCACAGATGCGCCGGGCGGCATACATGAAGGACGCCGACTGGGCCTACCCGATTGACGACGAACCACTCGATGAGATTCTCCTGCCCGACGCTTCGGGGCTGCGCGTGTTCGTCGGCACAGGCATGAGCGTCTGGGTGACTCAGCAGATTGCCAAGGGAGATCTCGACGGTGCCCGCGAGGGGGTGCTCGTGCAATTGGCCTGTGCCCGGCACCTCGGCCAAACGCCGTTCATCGTTATCCAAATGATTGCCGCAGGGATCGCCGATCAGGCTTTCGACGGCCTCGAACGGATCATCGGGGCCCCTGGATCCCCCAATCTCCACAGGGCGATTGAATTGCTCCCCGATTCGCTTGGCCGCAGCATCGACGCGCTTCAATGGGAGGCCGTGATCGAAGAACGATCGATGCCAATGCTGCGCACCGGCATTCCGGAGCCGGGGGATGACGCGGCGTGGACCCGGGTGTTGGACGGCTGGCTCGATCGTTGGATGAGCTACGAAGACACACCGACGCCGGAAAAGAGTGCGGCCCTCCGGGCCAGAATCGCTACCGCTGGCCGAGAAGCGTTTGCCACGGTGGCGCCTGCCGACATCGATCTCAAGAAGGCTTCCGATGACGAGATCGCGATGCGTTTCCTGCTCGTCACCTTTCGCCAGATCCACCAGACCGCCGAGTCAGCATGGCGACTCGAGGGGCCGGAGGCGATCGCAGCGCTCGTTGAACTCGATGCCCGGGTCAATCACCTCCAGCCGACTATTGGCGAGGGGCTCCTGTCATACCTTGCCAATCCGCTGAAGTGGTATCTCCCGATCCACTCCTTCGGTCGCCGCGCTCGGATGCTCGAAGTGGTCGAGGCGCTCCGCGACGCGGCCGCGCGCAACGGCGGCCGGTTTCCGGCGACGCTTGCCGACGTGTCGGCCCACGTGCCGCTCGATCCGTTCACGCGACAGCCGTTTCTCTACGTGCCTTCCGAAGACGGCCGCTCGGCCCGGCTCGCCACGCCGCCAATCCCGGGGGTGGACGAACCGCGTTACGGCCGCGTCTACGAGCTCACGATCGCCACCGAGTAACGCATCGCCCATTGGCGAGGAGGGGGTGTCGCCGGCGGGGGAACACTCTGTGGTCCAATCCCTCGTGGCAGGAGAGCTCACTCCGCCTGCACAAGCTCCGCCAGCGGAACGACGTCGATCCGGTCGGAAAGTGAATACCGTCTCGTGCCGGGATAGGCGACATAGAGCGCATCAAGCTTCAGGTCGCCGAACGCGATCCGCATCGACGGGGTCAGTCTCGGGGCATCAGCCCGTTTGCACTCGATCCCGATTCTACGCCCGTTCTTGAACAGCAGCAGATCGAGTTCGGCCCCCTGGTGCGTGGCCCAGGTATACGCATCGTCCGGCCGGAAGGCCTTGAGAATCTCCTCGATCGCATATCCCTCCCAGGAAGCGCCAATCTTGGGGTGAAGCTCGAGGTCTTTCCGCGAGGTAATTCCCAGCAGGCTGTGCAAAAGCCCACTGTCGCGGACGTAGACCTTGGGCGACTTCACCTGACGCTTCCCGAGATTCTCATGCCATGGCGGCAACTGTCGCACCATGAAAACACCGGTCATGAGGTCAAGGTAGCGACGGACCGTCGATTCGTTGACGCCGAGCGCCCGGGCGAGTTCAGCGGCATTCCACGTCTGGCCGTGATAGTGAGCGAGCATGCTCCAGAACCGTCGCAGAGCCATTGCCGGAATCAGTATCCCCAGCTGCGGGATATCCCGCTCCAGGAAGGTCTGCAGAAACTGCCGACGCCAGACGGCGGAATCGGACTCCGTCCGCGCCGTCACCGAAAGCGGAAATCCGCCCCGCAGCCAATGCTGAGCGAGGCGAGTACCACCGAGATCCGCCAGACGAAAGCCATCGAGCGTCACCGTCTCCAAACGTCCCGCCAGCGTCTCCGATGACTGCCTGAGCAACTCCGGGGAGGCACTTCCCAGAATAAGAAATCGGGCAGGAAGCGGTCTCCGGTCAGCCAAAACCCGCAGCAACGGAAACAGGTCTGGACGGCGCTGGATCTCGTCAATCACCACCAATTTCTTGAGCGGCCGTAGGGCGGTAGCTGGCTCATCGAGCCTGGCCAGACTGGCGGGGTCCTCGAGATCGAAATAATTGAGCGAATCCGCGGAGAGGAACTCACGGGCGAGTGTGGTTTTGCCAGACTGCCGCGGCCCGAGGAGGGCTACGATCCGGCTCCGCTTGAGGGCTGCCCGAACAAGCTTTACGTCGAGGGCGCGAGCAATCATGACGAGATTTTACACCATGAAAAAGCCGCCTTCAAGACGGGATTTTCATGTTGCTCTGCGGCGACCACGGCTCCCACACGCCGGACGGTTGCCGTTGCTCGTCAGAGAACCCTTGCCCCGCCGTCGGCTCACCCAAGCGGCCAGCGGAAGGGGGCGGCGCAGTCGAGGGATGCTTCGCCGGCGGCGATCGCCTCGTCGTAGCGCGCGGCCACGGCCGGCATGACGGTCAGATCGACGCCCCCGCGGGCGGCCTCCTCGATCATCAGCCGGACGTCTTTCCTCGCCATGCTCGCCGTGAACGACGCCGGCTCGAAGGGGCCGCTGGCCACCTTTGCCGCCCGGGCCGGGAACATCGCACCGGGATTGAAGGCCTTGAACATCGCCACCGCATCTTCCGGCTCGACGCCCGCTGCCGCCGCGAGGCGGACGATGTCGCCAGCCAGCGCCGTCATCCCCAGCAGCGACAGATTGCCGACGAGTTTGAAGGTTGCGGCCCGGGCCGGATCGGCTCCCATTTCAAACACCTTGCCGGTCATCTTCTCGAGATCGGGAAGGACAACGGCGCACGCCTGCGGGTCGCCGCAGAGGAGCATGATCCCCGACCCCTCGGCCGCATTGGCCGGTCCCATGAAGACCGGGGCGTGGAGAGAGGTCTTGCCCCGCTCGGCCCAGGCCCGGCCGCGGGCGCCGGTCGGCGTCGGCGCCGTCGTCGTGTGGTCGATGATCCACGTGGTGGCGGGAAGCAGGTCGACAAGCGGCTCGAGAACGGCGTCGACACTCGCATCATCGGCGAGGGCCACATGGACCCGGTCGACCCCGGCGATCGCCTCGGCCGCCGTGGCGAAGGCCCGGGCGCCGTGGGATTCGAGGGCCTTCGCCGCGGCTGGGGAGCGATTCCAGACATGCACGGTGTGGCCGAGCCCGAGCAGCCTGTGGACAAACCCGCTGCCGAGCCGGCCGGTGCCGAGGAAAGCGATCGTTTTCATGGGAACAGGCTCCGAGGATTCAGGCTGACACGGCACGATCGGCCGCGAGGAGTTGCGTGGCGGCCGCATCGATGGCGGCTTCGTGTTCCGTCTCGACATTCGAGAGGAGGGGAAGGAGGGGCCCGGTCGGGGCGATCCCGGCCCCCTCGACGGCCCGGTGGAGGACGCGGATCGGATTGATTGCATTGCGGAGATCTTCGAGCGGCCGAAACACGCCGCGAATCCGCTCCGCCTCCTCCCAGGCGTTGCCTCGCATCGCCGCGAGCATCTGCTGCGAGAGACGCGGCGCCACACAGACGCAGCCGCTAGTGAAGCCGCCGAGGCCGAAGTCTCGAGTGTGGATGATCGCCGGCTGCTCGCCGATCCCGGAAATGATCTTGGAGCGGTCGACCACGTCGACGAGCCGACGGAGATAGGGATCGACGGAAGCGTCGCTGCGGACCGTGGCGTATTTGATCCCGGAGAGGAGCCCGTCCCGATCGAGCGCCGCCACCTCCTCCGGCTCAATGAACCCGTCGTGCTTGACGTAGAGGAGGGCCGGCACGCCGGAGGCCTCGACGAACCGTCGGATTCCGGTGGCAACGCCGACGCTC
>CANGGC010000201.1 GCA_947453125.1 Planctomycetaceae bacterium
GCGACCTGGCCGGTCGTCACCGGACTCCCCGACTGGGCCGTGGCGATGAGGTGGATCGTCTTCACGTAGTTCTCGACGGTCAGGCTGGCCACGAGGGTGTTCCCGGCAGGAGAAAAGGGAGCGGCGGCCCGCCATGGGCCGAGCGGACGTCGTGAATCCCCGATCAACACGCCCGGGATTGCCCAGTGCGACGGCCGGCGACATTATGTCCGCTCCGGCGAGGCGTGGAGCGCCTGCGGCGGAGAACGTGATCACGATCGTGATCCGGAGCGACGACACCGGCCAGGGAACGGCCCTTCATCGAGGGCTTATTCCATGCCGACAGGATTGAATGCACGGGCCGCCGGGATCGTCGCAGCGGGGCTCGCCGACGCCGATCGGCTGGGGTTGGTCGGCCATCGGACCGACGCCGGCGTGCAGATCGTCGACGCCGGGGTGAAGGCTGCCGGTGGCGACGAGGCCGGCCTGCTCCTCGCCCACGCGGCACTGGCCGGGCTCGGCGAGGTGTGGCTGGAGGCCTGTGGCACGCCCCCCCACCACCATCGCATCCACCCCGCGTCCGATCCCTGGGACGGACGCTGCCCCTGGCCCATCGTCGCCGTTGAGAGCGAGGCGCCGATCGCTGCCTGCCTCGCCTCGCAGTACGCCGGCTGGAAGGTGTCGGAAGGCAAATACTTCGCCATGGCGAGCGGACCGGTGCGGGCGGCGATTGGTCGCGAGGATCTCTACGACCAGATCGGCCTCCGCGAGCGTGCGGAGGTCGCGGTCGGTCTGCTCGAGTCGTCGAAGCTTCCCCCAGAAGACGTCTGCCTCCGGCTCGCCACCGAGGCGGGCGTGTCCCCCGATCATCTCCTCCTGCTCGTCGCCCGGACCGCGAGCCGTGCCGGAACGCTCCAGGTGGTCGCCCGGTCGCTAGAAACCGCGCTCCACAAACTCCACGACCTCCAATTCGACCTCGGCCGGATCCGCGCCGGCTTTGGCCGCGCGCCGCTGCCGCCGGTGCCGGCCCCGCCCGACGACCTCGAGGCGATCGGCCGCACCAACGACGCCATCCTCTACGGGGGCCAGGTCGTTCTCGAGGTGACTGGGCCCGACTCCGGCCTCGACGACGTTGCCACCGCGATGGTCAGCGGAGCCTCGGCCTCACATGGGCGACCGTTCCGGGCGCTGTTCGAGGAGGCGGGCTACGACTTCTACAAACTCGATCCCGCCCTGTTCGCGCCGGCCGTCGTCGAACTGGTCAACATCGACACCGGCGTCCGCCACCGGGCCGGATCGATCATGGCAGACGTGGTGCGGATGTCGTTCGGCGGGGCGTGAGCCGGAGACCGATCCGATGCGACTGGTGGTGATCGGCTCCCCGGGGGCCTGGCATGTCGCGCGGATCCGCGCGGTGGCGGAATCGCGCGGCCACGACGTCTCGGTGGTGGAATGGCGTCAGCTCGGCGCCTTCGTCGTGCCTGCTCCGGCGGGAGGGGAGCACGAGACTTCGATTCGCACGCCATTCAAGACGGAACGCTTCCTCCCCGACGCGATCGACGCCGCCGACGCCGTGATCGTTCGCGGGATGCCGGCCGGCCGGCTCGAGGAGGTGATCCTGCGGATGGACCTCCTCGGCCGGCTTGCCGAGCGTGGCACACCGGTGATCAACAGCCCCCGGGCCCTGGAGACAGCGATCGACAAATATCTCTCCCTCGCCCGACTCGCGGCGGCCGGGATCCGCGTGCCGCGGACGGTCGTCGCCCAGGATCCTGACGGCATCCGTCACGCCTGGGAGTCACTCGGCGGGGTAGCCGTCATGAAACCGCTGTTCGGGTCGTGCGGGCGGGGAATCGAGCGGATCGATTCGGAGCGCATGCTGCTCCCCGTCCTCACTGCCGCCGCCGCGGCCCCGGAGGGGGCGGCGACCTATCTGCAGGAGTTCATTCCCCACCCCGGCTGGGATGTGCGGATCCTTCTGGTCGGGGAGGAGCCGTTCGCGCTGCGGCGCCGGTCAGCGACCGACTGGCGGACAAACCTGGCACGAGGGGGCATCGGCGAGCCCTTCCGCCCCCCCGCGGCCTGGCTCGACCTGGCCCGACGGACCTCGGCCCTCCTCGGAGTGGAGGTCGCTGGGGTCGATCTTGTCCCCGACGCCGCCGGGGATCCGGTCGTCCTGGAAGTCAACGCGGTCCCAGGGTGGCGCGGCCTCGCATCGGCCACCGGCCTCGACCCCACCCCCGCCGTCGTCCGGTGGGCCGAACAACGAGCCAAACCCGCTCCCGGCACGGGGCTCCAGCGGCCTGACCGCCCCACTTGAGCCCTTTTTTCGCCGGCCTCAAAACCCGGACAGTTGGGAAATGCGACTCGGGAGACCTGCCTCTTTTTGAGGCACGAGCCCTCCTGCCTCTTCCGTGCGCATCGCTGCACGAAAATGTCTCGCCCTCGTGGAAGTTGCCGTAAGTCGTTTCGCTGATGGCACTTGCTGCTGCGACTTGACCGCAGCGCCAGCATGACCTCAGCGGTGGCCCACGGAGGGCCCGCCGTCAGTCTCAGCGTTCCCAGGGTTACCGAATTATGGCCAGCAGAACTGAAGCCCCGTCCCCCGTCTCCGAAGCGGTCGATCCCCAGGCTGCGGCGGTCCTCCAGGTTGCCGAGCGGCTTCACGCCATGGGCCCGGAGTGGGTCGTCTTCTTCCGGGAGGTGCTCGGCGTGGAGGGGATCGTGCGTCGTTCCTTCCGCAGTGCCACCGCCCTGACCCACTTCGAGTGTTCGCCGCAGTACGCCCGGATCCGGGAGATGCTCGATGACCTCCGCAATCGGCAGCGGGACCGGCCCGCCAGCCGGGAGGCCCAGCGGGTGGTGACGGTGCGAATGCCCCGCTCCCTTCACGAATCGCTCAAGGCGGAAGCGGACGACATGCGCGTCAGCATCAACACCCTTTGCATCTCCAAACTGCTCAAGATCCTCGACGAGGACGAGCGGAAGGACATGGCGACCGACCGCGGCGCCCCCGAGGGGATGGCGGGCTGATGGATGACGCCGGAGGAACGGTGCCGGGGAGAGGGAAGGGGCGGACCTGTAAGCCGGGTTTTGTCCCGCACCGCCAAAGGCGGCGCGGTGATGACCATTTCTCTAGGACGCCGGTTGCCCGGCGTCTCTGGCAGCCGACCCGGGGGTGTGACGGAACGGGCCGTTCCGTGGCGACCTTGCGGCCGACTCCCCCCTGCTTGGCCTTGCTCCCGATGGGGTTTACCGAGCCGGACCGGTCACCCGGTCCGCTGGTGAGCTCTTACCTCACCGTTTCACCCTTACCGGCGGGTTTCCCCACCGGCGGTCTGTTTTCTGTGGCACTTTCCCTGACCTCACGGCCGGTGGGCGTTACCCACCATCGCGCCCTGCGGAGCCCGGACTTTCCTCCCGTCAGGGCGTTCCCACCCGGCAACTCTTGCGAGTGCCCAGTGGACTCTCCCGACCGGCGGCCATCCGTTCCGCCCCGTTCCCTCTCCCGGGAACCGTCACTCCCAACCATACCACCCCGGCGCGGCAGGAGCTTTTTGACCATCCACCGGAAGAGGCGTAGATTTTGGCAGAGCCTCCCGATCCCAACTGCGGCGCGAACCACCGCTGAGCGAGAAACGTATTCAGGCCCATGTACGGCGAATTGATTCCCCAAGGGGGCGGAGACCCGATTCCGTTGTTCAAGCCCGTCCTCCTCGTGGGGCGGCGTGAGAGCGCGGATGTTGTCCTCCGCTTCCCGAACGTGTCCGGTTCCCATTGCGAGCTGACGCTCGTCGATGGCTACTGGTTCGTGAAGGATCTCGCCAGCAGCAACGGCACGAAGGTCAACGGGGTGCGGGTCAGCGAGAAGCGGCTCGATCCTGGCGACAAGCTCACCGTGGCCCGCCATCACTTCGAGATCACCTACGAGCCCTCCAAGAACGGCGCCGTCGCGGCGCCGGCCGACAATGTCCCGGTGAATCCCTGGGGCAAGAGCCTCCTGGAAAGTGCGGGGCTCGAATCGCGGCGGAGCACGCCCACCTATTCCTCGGCTCCCGGTCCTGCCGCTCGCCGCCCCGACCCGCCCTCCGCGGGAACGCGGGGGGATCGCCCCTGATCGGCTGCATGGCGAAACCCCGCAAGATACGGATCGACTTCCGCAAGAATCGCTCCGTCCGGCGGCGCGGTGGCGACCTGACGCGGTCGCTCAGTGATGACCCCGACGGCCTCGCCGATATGGCGACCTCAGAACGCCTCTCCGGCAAGGGGGATCTGACGCGCAAGCGGACGGTCATCGAGCCAGGGACCGACATCGCCATCGACAGCTGGCGCGGGCAGGTGCTCCACGTCCACGGGCTGGAGAGCTTCGTCCGCCGGGACGACGGCCATGTCGTCCGTTGCACCACCCGCCGCGTCCTCCGCACGATGGCGATCGACCAGCGGCATCCGGTGGTGGCGGGCGACTGGGTCACCGTCCGTCAGGCGACGGTTCCCGATCTCTCCGCCCACGCGCTCCCGACGACCGGCCCCGACGGCATCCGGCAGGACGCAACGATCCAGTCCGTCGATCCGAGGCGCAATGAGCTGGCGCGGAACAGCCGCAGACGCCGTCATGTGATCGTCGCCAACATCGATCAGGTGGTGATCGTCGGCAGCGCGGCCCAGCCGCATCTCAAGCCGGGGCTCATCGACCGGATGCTCGTCGCCGCGGAGTGTGCCGGCATCCGGCCCTTGATCTGTCTCAACAAGGCCGATCTCGTTCCCGCGGCCAGCCTCGTCCCCCTCGCTGGCGTCTACGCGCGGATGGGATACCGCGTCATCCTCTGCTCGGCTGTCACCGGCATGGGCATCGCCCGCCTCCGGGCAGAGCTTCGCGGCGCCGTCAGCGCCGTCGTCGGCCAAAGCGGCGTCGGCAAGTCGTCGCTCCTCAACCATCTCCAACCCGATCTCGCCCTCCCCGTCTCCGAGGTGAGCCGCGACAACGACAAGGGACGTCACACGACGACAACGGCGCGGCTCATCCCCCACCGTCTCGGTGGGGCCTTCGTCGACACCCCGGGCGTCCGCCAGTTCCAGCTCTGGGACATCGTGCCCGCCGAGGTGCCGGCGGCCTTCCGCGACCTGCGCCCTCTTGCCAATCTCTGCCGCTTCCCCGACTGCACCCATAGCCACGAAGCCGACTGCGCGGTGAAGGACGGGGTGGCCGATGGCCTCCTCGACACGCGCCGCTGGGAGAGCTGTTGCCACCTGGCCACGAACCTGGGCGAAGACCCCGAGGATGACGAATGACGACACCGGTCCGCAGTAAGAGTGTGCAGAGCGAGCGGGCGGTCGTCGTCGGCGTGCTCCTCCACGCCCCCGTCGATGCCCACGGCCCGCTCGACGAAATCCGTGGCCTGGCGGAGTCGGCCGGGGCGGAGGTCGTCGCCGAGCTCACGCAGCGCCGTGAAAGCCCCGATCAGACCACCTACCTCGGGAAGGGGAAGGTGACGGAGCTCGCCGGGCTCGTCGCCCACCACGACGCCGACGTCGTGATCTTCGACAACGACCTCTCTCCGGCCCAAACCCGCAACCTTGAGCAGGAGCTGAAGACGAAGGTCCTCGACCGCTCAGAGGTGATCCTCGACATCTTCGCGGCGCGGGCCCGCACGTATGAGGCCCGCCTCGCCGTGGAACTGGCGCAACTGGAGTATTCGCTGCCGAGGCTGAAGCGGATGTGGACGCATCTGTCGCGGCTCAAGATGGGGATCGGCATGCGCGGGCCTGGCGAGAAGCAACTCGAGGTCGATCGCCGGCTCGTCGAGAAGCGGATCCACGATCTCCGTGCCGAGGTCGCCGAGATCCACGGCCGCAAGGAGCGGCAGGTGGCGGCCCGCCAGGACCACATGACCGTCTCC
>CANGGC010000202.1 GCA_947453125.1 Planctomycetaceae bacterium
CGGCCACCGGATCTTTGCCGATGCCCTCGATGAGGTGTTCGGAACGCCCGACTGACCCGCCGGGGACAGGATCTGCTGCGGCGGGCCTTGCGGATCAAGCAGGATGGGGCGATTGAGATCGAGTCTGCGGCCCCGCGCAGCGGGGCTTTGCACAGCCCCTCGCAGTCGCCGCCGGACGACTGCCGGCGGGCCGCCGCCGGCGCCGAAGAGAGTGTTGCGATGGGGCCAGGCGCGACCGCCGCCCCGTCGAAACACCGATGGCCACTCCCCACGCCACCCTCCGCCGCTGTCGGCCGCCCCGCCCTGGGCTCGGTACGGGGGCGATCTGTCTGGCCCTCGTGCTGACCTGGCTCGGGAGCGCGTCCGCCGCCCCCCCCGTTCCAAGGATGCGGCCCCGTCCGTTGGCCGGGCCCCGATCCGACGGCTGACACGGATCGAGCACGAGCACACCCTCCGTGATCTCCTCGCCCTTCCCGGCCTCGAGGTCCGAGGCCTGCTTCCCGAAGACGGGCGGGCCCACGGCTTCGACAAGACAGCCGCGGCCCTCGACGTCTCGCATGTTCACATCGCCGGCTGGTACGCGGCCGCCGAAGCCGCCCTCGGCATGGCCACGGCGCCGCAGCCGGCGGCTCCGAAGCCGGTCCACGAGACACTCCTCCCCGGCGCCCAGGAGTTCTTCAAGCTCGCCCTCCTCGAAGGGGACGCCGTCTTCCTCCGCGGAGGCGCCTACGATCACGAGGCGCTGCCGATCGTCCGCGCGGCGCTCCCGCACAAGCTCGCCCACTACGAGCAGTCGGGGCTCTTCCCCTACCGGCACTCGGTCGGGGTCTTCCGCCGCCAGGCCGTGGACGATCACTTTGCCCTGTTCTTCACCGGCTTCGCGCCGATCCGCGCCGGCCACTACCGGCTGCGGCTCTCGACCTGGAGCTTCCAATGGGACAGGGGAAAGCTCCTGCCGCGACCGGCCCCCGAGGCCGTCAGTCTCCACGCCGACGACCGGTTGCTTGCCTATGTCGATGCGCCGTCGCTGGAGCCGACGGTGCATACGATCGACACCTGGCTCAACCCCGGCGAACGGATCCTGTTCACGGCGGCCTCCCTTCCGCCGGCGCGCGTCTACCAGATGCCGGGCCGGGCTGCGGAGTACGTCGGACCGGGGGTGGCAGTCGATTGGATCGAGGTCGATGGACCGATCGACGATGTCTGGCCCCCGGAGAGCCACCGCCGGATCTTCGCCGACCTGCCGGCGCTGCCGCTGCGCGACAGGGGGGCCTCCCCGCCGCGCCGACCGCTCGCCGTGCAGCGGTTTCCCGGCGCGCTCCCCAGGGGTGAGGAGCACGGAAAACCGTGGGCCGTCACCTCGGCCGACCCGGCTGCCGACTCCAGGCGGCTCCTGTCGACCTTCCTCTCCCGGGCTTACCGGCGACCGGCAACCGCCGGTGAGCTCGCGGTCGCCACGGCCCTCGTCGCGAAGCGGATGAAGCAAGGGGATTCGTTCGAGGATGCCGTCCGCACCGCCTGTCAGGCGGCGCTGTGCAGCCCCGAGTTCCTCTTTCTCGGGGGTTCCCCGGGCCCTCTCGACGATTGGGCCCTGGCATCGAGGCTCTCCTACTTCCTCTGGGACTCGATGCCCGACGAGATGCTCTTCACCCTGGCACGGCGGCGGCAACTCTCGCAGCCGGACGTCCTCCGGGCCCAGGTCGAGCGGATGCTCGACGATCCCCGCGCCGAACGGTTCATCGCCCACTTCACCGAGGAATGGCTCGACCTCCGCGACCTCGAGGCCACCACGCCCGACACGACGCTCTACCCCGATTTCGATCGTGCCCTCCTCGACGCCATGAGGGCCGAGACGCGGGCCTTCGTCGCCGAGCTCGTGCGCCGCGACGAGCCGGTGACGGCCCTCGTCCGCTCTGACTTCGCGATGCTCAACCAGCGTCTCGCCTCCCACTACTTCCCCGGGGTCGACGTCGGCGTGCAGGGCGTCGCCATCCAGCGCGTGTCCCTGCCGGCGGGGAGCCACCGCGGAGGATTGCTGGGACAAGGGGCGATCCACAAGGTGACCGCCAACGGCACGGTGACCTCGCCGGTGAAGCGTGGCGTCTGGGTGCTGCGGGAATTGCTCGACGCCCCTCCTGATCCGCCTCCACCCGGGGTCGCCGCGGTCGATCCCGACGTCCGCGGTGCGGTCTCGATCCGCGACCAGCTCGCCCGGCACACGTCCGACGCCACCTGCGCCTCCTGCCATGCGAGCATCGACCCCCCCGGATTCGCCCTCGAGGTGTTCGATGCGGTCGGCCACTGGCGGGATCGCTACCGCGTCTTCGCGGATGACTCCGGGGCCCCGCCCGTCGATGGCCCCCCGATCGACGACTCCTGCACGCTCGCCGATGGACGTCGCTGCGGGTCGTTCGAGGACTTCCGCGAGGCGCTCGTCGTCGACGAGCGCATCCTGCGCCGCGCGCTCGCAAGACACCTCGTCGTCTATGCCACCGGCGCCGACGTCTCAGCCACGGACGGCGAAGCCATGAACCGCCTCGTCGACGACGCCGAAGCCGCTGGGGGCGGGGTGCGTGCCATGATCCACGCCGTTGTCTCAAGCCCCTTGTTCCTCGAGCAGTGAAGGGCCTCTTCATGCCTCTCTCCGCACCGACGACAGTCTCCAGACGCGCCCTCCTCCGCGCCTGCGGCGTCGGAGTTGCCCTTCCCTGGCTCGAGGCCCTTGCCCCCCGTCGGGCCAAGGCCGCCGAGCCCCGCGCGCCGTTGCGGCTGGTGGCCATCGAGACGACGATGGGACTGCTGCCGCAATGCTTCTTTCCGGAGGGGATCGGCCACGACTACACCGCCTCCCCCTACCTTGCTCCCCTCGAGCCGTTCCGGAACAGGCTCACCATCTGCTCCGGGCTCTCCCACCCCGACGTCGACGGGGGCCATGCGGCCGACATCGCCTTCCTCACAGGCGCCCCCCACCCGGCCAGCGGCAGCTTCCGCAACACCGTCTCGCTCGATCAGTTCGCCGCCGAGGGGATCGGCACGGAGACGAGGCTCCCGAGCCTGCCGCTCACCGTGGCCGCTCAGGGGACGACGAGCCTGTCGTTCACGCGTGACGGTGTCCTCCTTCCCGGCGAGCGGAGCCCGGCCCGGCTCTACCGGCAGATGTTCCTCCAGGGAACGCCGCAGGAAACCGGCGAGAAGATCGAGGCGCTCCGCACCGGTCGCAGCGTCCTCGATTTCGTCGCCACCGGCGCCCGCCGCCTCGACAAGTCGCTGCCGGCCGGCGACCGGGAACGGCTCGACCAGTATTTCACGAGCGTCCGCGAACTCGAGGACCGTCTCCAGAGGGCCGAGGTGTGGGAGAAACGCCGCCGCCCCCGCCCCAAGGCGCCGCCCCCCCCGGAGAACCCCGAGCAGGAACTGTTCACCCTCCTGCGCTTGATGGGACAGATGATCCGGCTGGCGCTCGAGAGCGACACGACGAGGCTGGTGACGCTGTTTGTGAATCCGGCCCAATGGGTTCCGCGGGCCCCTGGGGTTGTCCACGAGACCCACGCCCTGACGCACCATGGCAACCGGCCGGAGATGATCGCGGAGCTCAAGCGGGTGGAGGAGATGCAGTTCGTGATCCTCGGCGAGTTCCTCGCCGGGCTCGACGGCGTCCGCGAGGGGACCCACTCCCTCCTCGATCGGACGATGGTGCTCCACGGGTCGTGCATGGGGAATGCCAACGCCCACTCCAATTCCCACCTCCCTGTGCTCGTGGCCGGGGGCGGCTTCCGTCACGCCGGGCACCTCGCCTTCGCCGAGCCCGACGCCCCGCCGCTGGCGAATCTCTATGTCAGCATGCTCCAGCGACTGGGCCTCGAGACCGATGCCTTCGCCAGCTCCACCGGCACGCTCCGCGGCCTCGAGGCCGCATGAGCAGGAGGCATCACTCGCTCGAAACTGCCTCGAGGAGATCGAGCCGCGCCGCGCGCCGGGCGGGAATCCAGGCGGCCAGTGCCGTGACGATGACGGCGGCAGCGATGTTGGCGACGATGACCGTCGGCCGGAGCGTCATTCGGATCGGATGGCCGAGGAGCGGCTGGCTGGCGATCTGAATGAACAGCGCGGTGGTGAGGCCGGCGATGACACCGATCACGGCGCCTGACAGCCCGAGCAACACGCTCTCGAGGACGACCACACCGGTCACCTGCCGGCTGGTCATGCCGACGGCACGGAGGAGCCCGAGCGTCCGTCGTTTCTCCAGCACGTTCATCGTGACGGTGTTGGCGACGCCGAGGCTCCCGACGAGGAACCCGAGCCCGAGGATCGCCCACAGCGAGCCGACGACACCATTGACGATCCCATCGACAAATCGCTTCACGTCGGTGAAGCTGCGCAGGAGCATCCCGCGTTCGTCGGCGATCGCCTGGAGTGGCCCCCGTAACCCCGCGGCCTCCCCCGGCTTTGCCGTGACGAGGATCACGTCGGCCGACTCCAGTCCGAACAGCCGCTTGGCTGCGTCACGACGGAGGATCAGCGACGCTCCGCCGGAGGTGTAGTCGACGACGAGCGCCGCCACCCTGACCTTCGTCTTCCGACCGAAGACCTCGACGGCAAGTTCGTCGCCGGCGACGAGCCCGAGCCGGCGTGCGAGCACCGTGCCGGCGACCGCATCGCCCCGGGCCAGGGCTGCCCGCACCGTCGCTTCATCGGCCCCGACCGGATCGAGCGGCAGCGGAGCGTCATCCGGTACGTCGCGAGCGACGATCACGCATGCCCCCCCGGCGACGCGGCCGGCGGCGATGCCGATGACGTCGATCCGTTCAATCCCACCGATCGCACGGACATCCCCTTCGGCGGAGCGGGCGCCGTCCCCTCCGCCGCCGGCCGCCGCGCTCATCATGCCGGCTTGCGTCATCACCCAATCGGCGCGCATTAATCGGGCATACCAGCCGAGGATGTCTTCGACGTTGTCTTGGATCGCGTGTCCTAGTCCGATGCCATTGCTCACCGCCACGACGAGCACCCCGGTGGTCAGCGCGGTCCGCACCGGCTGGCGGAGGATCTGCTCGAGGGCGAGCTCGCGCTCGATACGGAAGCGACGGGGCACGAGCGCGGCACAGGCACGGGCGATCGGCGGCAGGATCACCGGCGTCATCGCCACAAACGACAGGAGCATCGCGATCCCGGCAGGGACGGCCGCCCGTGGCGGCAGCTTTTCGAGAATCACCAGGACGAGCATCGCCGTGGCAAACGCCCACAGCACCAGCGCCGCACCGATGAACCGCCAGGGAATGCCGGGGGACGGGGGGGGCGGGGCATTGGCGAGCCCCTCGAGCGGGTCGACGGCGGCGGCCTGCCGTGCCGGCCACCATGCCGCCGCCACCGCGACCACGATCCCCATCAGCGCCGACAGCGGAATAATCGCCGGATGGACGACGAGCCCGGTGAAGGGCGCCTGGAGCGAGCGGGAGATCCCCGCCGCGATCGGCCGGGCCGCAGCGAGGCCCGCCACCACACCGATCGCCGCGCCGACCGCCCCGAGCAGCGCCGACTCCATCGTGATCATGCGGCGGATCTGCCGGCCGCTGGCCCCGAGGAGACGCACCAGCGACAACGACCGGCGGCGCTCCGTGACATTCATGAGCATGGCGTTGCCGACGATGAACCAACTCATCGCGACGGTCAGACCGGTGACGAAGTCGAGCCCGAGATCGGCGGAGTGCATGACGTCCTCGGCCATGCCGGCCCGCCCCGCCGGCACCTCGGCGATGAGCGTCTCGGGAAGGAGTTTCCCCGCCGCCTCGACGAACTTCTTCCGATCGGCCTCGGGGGTGAGGGCGACGCGGACCCGATCGACGAGCCCGAGGGCGTTCGAC
>CANGGC010000203.1 GCA_947453125.1 Planctomycetaceae bacterium
AGGCCGCCGACGGCGTGAGCCCCCATCCCAAGAGACCTCAAGCCAAGAGCCCCCAAGCCGAGCGAGCCGACCTTGATCATGTCGCGGCGCGCGAGGCCAGCACAGTTTCGTTGGATTCGCCCCGTGGGAATCTCGAGCATGATCGCCCTCCTGATTGAAGGTCGTGAACCGTTCGCCCCCCGGCAAAACACACGCCCATTTTAGCCTCGTCTCGACCGATCGTTCAATGCCGGTGCCGGCTCTTGGCTGACGCTCCTGCGATCGCGAACAAGCTGGTCATCGCGGGGCGGGAGGTTCATCCGAGAGGGGGGGGGAGACCCATTCCCCGCCGCTGGGATCGAGTGTCACGACTGGCTTGCCGTTCTCGAAAAATTGTATCTGCTTGGCCTCGCTTCGAGGGATCCAGACAAGCGCCGCCTGCTTGAGCGAGAACGAGCTTTTGGCGGTCGAGGGCTTGAAGCGGCCGTGGACCTCGAGCGAGCCTTCCTTCTCGACCACCCGTTCGATCGCGAGCACGCTTCCTCCATCGCCACCGACGACCCGGGCGACGACGAGCAGGTGCTCCTTTTCAAATGCGGCATCTGGCGGCGCGAACGGCTTCTTCCCACGGATCACCGGGGCGGGGTGGAAGAGGCGGGCGTAGTCGGCAGGGGTGCGGACGACGGCGCAGAGGACTTCCGTCCCGGCATCCCAATTGATGACGAAGTTCTGGTAGCGGTCGGGATCGTCGCGACGGATGGGGATGACGGTGGGCTCGGCGTCAGCCGTATCCGGCGATGGGTCGGCAAGCCATCCCGCGGCCATGGTGGCCATCGCCAGCCATCCCAGGGGGGCATGGGTGGCGATCGCCAGGACAAGCCGGCGCGACGGGCGTTCGATTCGGGGAGCCTGCGGCATCGATGGGACTCCGTCGGCGGAACAGGGGAAGGGGAGCGCCCAGTCTGCACCACGCGTCCGGACAGGTCGAGCCTCCGGCGGATGTTGGGGAGACGCAGACGGGGCGACGATGGTACAACCGCGGTGAATTCGGTCGTCGTGCCGGTGACTCTCGGCTCCCGGCGCCGGCCAACAAGAGGAACACGAGGAGTCGACGCGATGCGAAGGACGACGTTGATGGGCGACCGGGGACGGATGACGGCGCACAAACGGATCGGCAGAACGCTCCTCACCCTGGTCCTCCTGGCCGGGGGATCTCTGGCGCGGAGCCCGACTCCCGCCCAGGCCCAAGAACCGGCCAAGCCGGCGGCCGAAAAAGCCGCCGAGGCGAAGCCTGTCGACACGGTGACAGCGGAGAAGGGGCGCTTCGAAGTCGCCTTCGAGGCGAAGGGGGACTTTGATCCCGTCGATGCCACGGTCGTCCAATTCAAGCCGGAGCAGTGGGCGCAGCCGCTCGAGATCGTGCGGATCGTCCCTCACGGCACGCGCGTCAACGCCGGCGACGTGCTCGTCGAGCTCGACACCGAGAAGCTCGACCGGGCGATCGCTGATCTCGAGCTCGATCTCGCCGTCGGTGAGAAGACCCTCGAGATCGCCCGCCGTGAGCTGCCGGTGACGGAGGCCCTCCAGCCGCTGGAGCTGGCCGAGACGGAGCGCGACACGCTCGTCGCCACCGAGGATCTCGCCAGGTTTCTCGCCGTCGGCCGGACGCTGGCCGAGGATTCGGCGCGGTTTCGACTCAAAGCCTCGGAAGAGCAGCTCAAGTATGCCCGCGAGGAGCTGCGGCAGCTCGAGAAGATGTACAAGGACAAGGACCTCACCGAGGAGACGGAGGAAATGATCCTCCAGCGGACGCGGTTCGAGGTCGAATCGGGGGAGTTCAACCTCCGCCGCGCCGGCGTCGACACCGACTCGGCGCTGACCCTCGAGGTGCCGCGAAAGGAAGCAGCCCTTCAAGATGCGGCCGCGAAGGCAAAGCTCTTGCTTGAAAAGATGCGGGCCACGTCAGCCCTTGCTCTCGAACAGAAGCGGCTGGCACTCAAGAAAGCGGAACGCGACCGGGTGGAGGCGCTGCGGAAGATGCGCGACCTCCAGCACGACCGGGCCGGGATCCCCCTCAAGGCCCCGCGGTCGGGAATCGTCTACTACGGCAAGCAGCATGACGGCGCCTGGACGACCGCGGCAGTGGCCGCCAAGGCGGCGGTCGGGCAGGGCGTGCCGGTGGGGGATCTCGTCTTCACCGTCGTCGATCCGGAGCGGGTCGCCTTCCGGGTGAAGGTCGACGAGAAGGATCTCCATCTCCTCAGCCCCGGGCTCAAGGGACGCGTTGAACTGGTCGGGTTTCCCGACGCCGAAGGGGCGATCGCGCTTGAGTCAGCGACGATGGTGCCGCGCGATGGAAAAGTCGACGCCCGGTTTGCCGTCACCGTCCCGGCTGGCGGCGTGAAGCCGCTTCCGGGAATGACGGGAAGCGCTCGCTGCCAGGTTTACTCGCGGCCCGATGCGGTGACGCTTCCGGTGTCGGCCATCTTCCGCGACGAGGACGGCCGGAAGATCGTCTGGCTGCCGGGAAAGGATGGCGCCGCGCCTGAGAAGCGCGTCGTGAAGACGGGGCGCACCAGCGGCGGAAGGACCGAGATTCTTGAGGGGATCGCGGTCGGGGATGTCGTGCGATCGAGCCGGCCTTGAAGCCGGCAGGCGCGTGGCGCCTGGTATGGCGTCGAGCAGCGACCCAACGCGAGGAGACTTCGATGACTTTGGCACGAACCGTGACGGTGCTCTTCGCCTTGCTTCTGGGCTTGTTGCTGGTCTTGCTTCCCGTGGCATCAGCCAAGGGGGATGAGGCCCCGGTCGCTGGCAGCGCTGCGGTGGCCGAGGAACGAGATCCGATCCCGCGGCCGAAGGGGCCGGCTTCGATGTCGCCGGCCGAGATCGACGGGGCGATCGACCGCGGGCGCAGGTTCCTCGTCGGCATCCAAAATCCTGACGGTTCGTTCGGCTCGGCCGAGAACACGAAGGATCTCAACATCATGGCCGGGATCGGCTCCCATCTCGGCTTCCGGGCGGCAACGACGGCGATGTGCGTCCAGGCGCTCATTGAGGAGGATGACGGCTCTGCCGAAGTCGGCGAGGCCATCGCCCGAGGGGAGAAGTGGCTCTTCGACGAGCTGCCCAATGTCCGCCGCGACAACCCGATGCTGATCTACAACGTCTGGGCCCACGGCTATGGCATCCAGGCGCTCGTGGCAATGCATGGCCGCAAGCCCGATGATGCGGTGAGACGTGAGCGGATCGAGGGGCTGATCCGCGGGCAGTATGAGAAGCTCGAGAAGTATGAATCGGCCGAGGGGGGCTGGGGCTACTACGATTTCAAGAATGGCACGCAACGGCCAGCGTCCTCCTCGACGAGCTTCGTCAACGCGATGGTCCTCGTCGCCTTCGCTGACGCCCGCGGGATCGGGGTGCCGCCGCCGGAGAAGGTCACGAAGCGCGCCGTCGCCGCGACGGAGCTCCAGATGCTTCCCGATTTCAGCTACCTCTACGGAAGTTATCTGCGGAACAAGCCGCGCCGCGGGATCAACCGGCCGGCCGGCAGCCTCGGCCGCAGCCAGGCCTGTAATCTGGCGCTGCGGTTGTGGGGCAACGAGAAGATCACCGATCAGGTCTACGAAGACTGGCTCGATCGGCTCGTAACCCGCAACGGCTGGCTCGATCTCGGCCGGAAGCGGCCAATCCCGCACGAGTCGTTCTTCCAGGTGGCCGGCTACTTCTACTACTTCGGCCACTATTATGCGGCCCGCGTCATCGAGGAGCTTCCCCCGGAGAAGCGCCCCTTCTACCAGGATCACCTCGCGCGGATCCTCATCGACGTCCAGGATGCGGACGGATCGTGGTGGGATTACCCACTCTACAACTACCACCAGCAGTACGGCACCGCGTATGCGATCATGTCGCTCCACCGCTGCCGCCGGCCGCGGGATTGACGCTCGCGCGGTGCCGAGATGCCCAGCCACGCCACTGCCACTTCCCTCGACGGCGCCCCACGCCGCACCGCGATCGTCACCGGGGCCGCGAGCGGCCTGGGGCGAGCCCTCTGCGAGCGTCTTGCCCGCGATGGCTATTGCGTGGCCATCTGCGACATCGATCTGACCGGCGCCGCTGAGACGCTTGCCCTTGTCGAGGCCGCCGGCGGCAGCGGCCGGATCGAGCCGCTCGACGTCGCCGATCCGGCGGCCTGGCAATCGCTTCGGGAGCGGCTCGAACACGATTGGCCGTACCTCGATCTCCTCGTCAACAACGCCGGTGTGGCGGTGTCGGGGGATGTGGGGCGCTGTTCGCTCGACGATTGGCGCTGGATCGTCGATACCAATCTGTGGGGCGTGATCCACGGGTGTCATGTGTGTGTCGACTGGCTGAAGCGCAACCCGCGCGGCAGCCATGTCATCAATACGTCGTCGCTGGCGGCGATCGGTTCGTTTCCGGGGATGGCGGCCTACAACGTCACGAAGGCGGCGGTGGTGTCGTTCTCCGAGACGCTCCACTCCGAGCTCGCCCGGCACGGCGTCGGGGTGACGGTGCTTTGCCCGTCGTTCTTCCCCACGTCGCTGATCGACAACGGTCGGTTCGCGAGCCCTGCCGAGCGGCGGATTGCCCGGGGGGAGTTCACGCGCACGAAGCTCACGGCGGAGGGGGTGGCCGATGCGGCGATTCGGGCAGTGGCCCGGAAGCAGCTCTATGTCATCCTTCCAGCGAAGGCCCGCGTCATCTGGTGGATCAAGCGACTCTCCCCCCGGCTGTTCTTCCGGGTCATCGCCCTCGAGGTGAATCGGCGGCTCAACACCCGGTGACGGGGGCGGTTCACGCCGGCCGGCGCGACAGTTTCCACCCCGTCTGGGTCTGGAGCGCCTCGAGGAGGAGCACGAGGAGGAGGAGCGGCGTCAGCCAGCGCCCCAGCCCCTGCCAAGCCACCGGCCGTGGGGCTGTCCAGACGTCGCTCAAGTCGATTCGCTCGACGCCGCCGCTGGCCAGTGCCGCGGCGCGGACTTGATCGCGGCGTCGTGAATCGAACGTCCATTCCGGATCGACCGTGACATCGAGCGGGCCGGCCGAGAGCACCGCATCGCCCACCGTCACTGCCCCGCGGAGGAAGTCGGTGTCGGTGAGCTCGAGAGAGGCGCTGTAGGCTCCGGGGGCGATCCGCTCCCAGGGGATCTGAGCGCTCGACCCACCGCTGCCGCGGGCGACCGCCAGCCGCGGCGCGGCAACCGCGAGCCGATCGGCCCAAGACTCATCGTGATGAAGCTCGAACCGGACCCGGCTGCCGTCGACGATGGTCCGCAGCCCGATTCCTTCCGGGGCTGAGGGGCCGACGAGCCAGCGGCCGAGCGTGCCGACGAGTGCCGTGCAGTCCTCCCAGGCACGCGTCGACTCGGAACGCTCCCCGCCCAAGGGAAAGGCGATCGATGCGGCCCGACCGGCGCCCCGCTGCCAGAAGGCGACCAGTGGAGCGGCATAGTCGTCGGTCGAGACGGCGGCCTGCGCGGCCTGGGCCTTCAGATAGACGAGGTTGTAGGCGGGGATCGTCGCCGGCCAGTCGAGCGGGGTGGCGGCGATTTCGAGCCATCCGGGGGTGCCGTTGATGCCGACGGGGTCCTCGAGGAACGCCGAGCGGGCGATTGTCGCCGTCTCCATCTGAAACAGCGCCGGAAGCTCGGCGGCGTCGGCATTGAAGAACACCCGGCCGTTGCCGAGGCGGGCGACGTCGCGGAGGAACTCGGCGTCGGAATCCCCCTCCGAGCCGAGCCCGATGACGCTCACGGTGCACTTCGCCGCCGTCATCTCCGCGAGCAGCGCCTTGTACTCCCCCGGTTCCTCGGCGTCGGCGGCATCGGC
>CANGGC010000204.1 GCA_947453125.1 Planctomycetaceae bacterium
CGATCTCCACCGCGCTCCCCCCTGCGCCTGCGATCATCTCCCGGACGACCTCAGCGTGGCGCTCATGGAGGACGGCCACGACGAACCGGGCGCCCGGCACCAGGCAGGCGACTCTTTCTCCTCCCCGCAGCAGCGAGGGCAGATTGGCGCTGATCTCCTGGCCGCGTGATCCCGGAAGGAGGAGCACCAAGGGCCCTCGGCCGGAGGGCGCGTGGGGTTCGGTGGCCCGGGGGAGGGGATGGGAGAGGGGATCGGGATGGGGGTGGGCGTGGGCAGCCTCGTCGAAGAAGGGATGGCCGACGAGCGTCGAGGCGATCCCCGCGGCCGTGAACCAGTCGTGCTCGAATGGCAGCGGCGCCAGGACATGATCGACGAGCCGGCGCATCTTCTCCTTCCGCCAACTCGCCCACGCCCAGATCTGCGGCGGGCAGTAGAAGACCACCGGGATCCCATGCCGCTTCGCGCGCCACGCCAGCCACCAGTGGAAGCCGGGGAAGTCGACGAGCACGCAGACGTCGGGGCGGTGATCGAGGAAGCTCCGCTCGGCGCGGCGGGCGAGATCGACAAACCGGTGGATCGAGAGGATCACCCGGAGAAACCACATCACCGCGAGCCTCGTCATGTCGGCGACGAGATCGACCCCCTCGGCGGCCATCTGCGGCCCACCGAGCCCGAGGCACTCGACGTCGGGGCAGCGTTCCCGCAGGGCCCGGGCGAGGAGGGCGGCGTGGTGGTCGCCGGATGGCTCGCCGGCAGAGAGGAAGACGCGCATGGCCATTGGCTCCGGGGAGGCCGGCGCGCAAAAAAACTCCGCACGGGCAAAGGCTCCCGTGCGGAGTATTTCATCTCCAACCCCACCGCCCTAGGGCAATTCGCAGCCCTGAAACGGGGGACGTTGGCGGGGGTTCACTTCTTGACGGCTTCGAAGGCGTTCTTGTCGCCGCCGAACACGAGCGTGACCTTCTCCTCGTCGGAGGCCTTCTCGACCTTCCCCTTGCAGTTGTTGCAGCAGAAGGTCACCTCGGCATCACCGACGGCGAGCTTCGTCTCGGGCTTGGTGGGGCCACCGGAGAGCGGGCAGCACTTCTGGGTCAGCTGGCCGGTCGAGACGAGTTGCTGGTGGGCCTTGGCCGAGAACTTGGCCGAGTCACCCTTGAAGGCACCGGCACAGTTGTCGCAGCAGAAATAGACCTTGCCGCCGGCGAAGTCGGCGTGCTTGTCGGGATTGCAGGCCTTGCCGGACACGGGGCACTTGGCGTCCTTCGGCTCCTTCGGGGCGGCGGAGACGACCGCCGAACCGACGAGCAGGGCGACCAGCGAGAGCGCGGCGGCGATGCGAGACATCTTCATCATAGGAATCGAGACTCCTGGGAAGCGGAAGTGAAGGGACCACCAAAATCAACAATTTTGTCATCATAGGAGTCTGCGGAGGGCGGAGCAACCGGCAAAACCACTTTTACCAGCCTGTCGAGGGCCGGAAGTTCCCTGGTTCGGGTGCCCCCGCTCGGCCGCCGCCGGGGGCCAAAAACCGGCTGCTTCGGGGGGTTGCCCCCCGCTCAGTCCCGGTCGGCAGCTTGGCGGGCCCGGGAAAGGTGCCGCGGCTCCGGCAGCCCGGCCGCCACGATCGCCCCACCGGCGATGACCCCGGCCCCGAGGATGAACACCGGCTCAAACCCGAGCCGATCGACAGCCCACCCCACCAGCGGCGAGAGAACGAACGGCGCCGCCAGGGCCGCCCCGACGATGCTCACATAACGGGGGTGCTCGGCTGCCACCGGGGCCAACTCGAGCGCGTAGTTCGTGAACAGCCGCAGCGACAGCGGATTGAGCCCCAGCGGCAGGTAGACGAGCCAGAACCACTCCACCGCCACCCCGTGCGGCCCCCGGGCCAGGGCCGTCACCAACAGCGGCGTCACTGACGACAGGGCCACAAGCCAGACGAGGACCAATCTCGTCCCCCGCCGGTCGGAGAGCGGGCCGACCACGAGACTGGCGGCCCCCGTGGCGGCATTCTGGACGATGACCCAGGTCAGCAGGCTGCCGATGTGGCTCCCGAGCCGATCCCGCGCGAAGGCCTGGTAATGAGGGAAGAGCATGAGCACCGCCGAGAAGCAGGCGGCCACGCACGCCAGACGGACGAGGCTCGGATCCCCCGCGAGGGTCTGCCGCCAGCCATCGATCCCCTCCCGACAGGCCGACAACCAGCCGCGCCCGGCCGATGCCACCGCGGGGGATGCCAGCTGGGAGCGGTCTGCTTCGCGGGGCTCGTCGAGGAACGGCGGCACGAGGGCCGCGAGCCCGAAGAAGGCGGCCGTCGCCGCGAAGATCTTCGGAAAGCCATCGGCCTCCTCGAGCCAGCGACCGAGCCAGAGGAGGGCCGCGGCGATCGCCAGGACGCTCCCCAACGAGACGCTCACGAGCATCGCCCGGCCGCGGTGCCCCGGGGCGATGAGCTTCCCCTGGAGGGCGGCGACGACGAGCTGATTGAGCCCGTTACAGGAAGAGAAGGCGGCGTAGACGACGAGGAAGAGGAGCGCCAGGAGGTCGGGCCGCCGGGTCTCGAGCGGCGTCCACGCCACCGCCAGCAGGGCGAAGCAGGCGGCCATGAGGGCGCTCGATCGCATCAGCGCCCACTTCTTCAGCGGCACCCGCGAGAGCCGGCCGGAGAAGAGGAGCGGGGTGAGGCTCTGCCCGCCGCGATTGAGCACCGGCAAGAGGCCGCGGAGGGTGCCTGAATCGACGACGGCGTCGAGGACCGCCGGCATGATGATCGTCTCGGTCTTGAAGATCCACCCGATCCGGACGATCACCTGATGGATCTCGAGGGCGAGGGTGTTCCACGCGGCACGCGCGGCTTCAGGATCGCGGCCACCATCGGTCCCGGCCCGATCCCCGGGCCCCGATGCGGCGCGGCGCTCCCCGGCAGCAACAGCGCTGTCCCGGTCGTGCAATCCACGGTCCATGGGGGTACGATTCCGGAGGCAACGCGACGGTGCGCCGGCCGCAGCATGAGGCTTTGACCGTTCACCGTCCAACCCCCATGATCGTTCCTGGCGGGCGACGTGCCGCCGATTCTTCTCTGCCGATTCTTTTTTGGGAAAGCGCACGCGTTCCCCTGATGTTTGCCCGAGGAGCCCCGATGCCCAGGAATCCCCGACTCAACCGCCGATCCGTTGCCCGCCTCGGGCTGACCGGGCTCATCGCCTCCGCAGCGATCGGAAGCCTGCCAGAGGGGCTGCTTGCCGCCGATCCCGACACGACGCGCCTCGTCTACTTCGGCACCTACACCGGCGCCCCACCACAGGGGGCCGGGATCTACGTCGCCCGCTTCAACGCCGCCGACGGCACGCTCTCCGAGCCCTCGCTCGCCGCGGAACTGCGGAATCCCTCCTACCTCGCCCTCCATCCCTCCAAGCCGCTCCTCTACGCGGTCTCCGAGGTCGCCGACGCCGATGGCAAGCCGACCGGAAGTGTCGTGGCATTGGCGATCGATCCGGCAACTGGCCTGCTCACGAAGCTCAACCACCAGTCTTCCGGTGGCAGTGGCCCGTGCGCCGTGTCGGTCGATCCCTCGGGGCAGGCGGTGCTGGCGGCCAACTACGGCGGCGGGAGCTCGGTGTGCCTCGGCATCGAGCCCGATGGTCGGCTCCGGCCGGCGGTGGCGGGGAATCCGGCGGGGTTCATCCAGCACGAGGGGAAGAGCGTCAACGCCGCCCGCCAGGAGGGTCCCCACGGGCATTCGATCGACCCCTCCCCTGACGGCCGCTTTGCCGTCGTCTGCGACCTCGGCATCGACAAGGTCCTCGTCCACGCCCTCGATGCCGGGAAGGCAACGATCCGCCCCCACGGGGCGACGGCCGTGGCTGCCGGCGCCGGCCCCCGGCACTTCGCCTTCCATCCCGACGGTCGCCATGCCTACTGCATCAACGAGCTCGATCTCACCGTGACGGCGTTCGACTTCGACGCCCAGGCCGGGGCCCTCGAGCCGGTGCAGACGCTCGCCACGATCCCCGCCGGCATCACCGATCGGAGCGGATTCTCCACCGCCGAGATCGCCGTCCATCCGTCGGGGAAGTTTGTCTATGGATCGAACCGCGGCCACGACTCGATCGCGATGTATGCCGTTGACCTGCCGACCGGCCGGCTCACGTTCCTCGGGGCCGAACCGATCCGCGGCAAGACCCCCCGCAACTTCGCCATCGACCCCTCTGGCAGGTGGCTCCTGGCGGCCGGCCAGGATTCCCACGGCGTGAGCCTGTTTTCGATCGATCAGACCACCGGCAAGCTCGCGTTTACCGGACGGACGGTGCCCGTGCCCGCCCCGGTCTGCATCACGTTCCGCTGAATATTCCGGTCGAGCCTTTCCTTCCTCCTCCGCCCTGACGCCCATGACCATCTGCCTGCTCAAGTCGAAGATTCACCGTGCCGCGGTCACCGCAGCCTCGCTCGATTACGAGGGGAGCCTGACGATCGCCGCCGACCTCGCCGAGAAGGTCGGCCTGCGGCGCTACGAACGGATCCTCGTCGGTAACATGGCCAATGGCGAACGATTCGAGACGTATGTCATCCTCGGAGCACCCGGATCGGGGGCGATCGAACTCAACGGCGCCACGGCCCACCTCGGCAAGCCGGGCGACCGGCTGACGATCATGTCGTTCGGCCACTACACCGCCGAGGAAGCCCGGCATCACCAGCCGGCCGTGATCGTGCTCGACGGCACAAACGCGATCGTGCGGGATACGAAGCCCCACTGACTCTCGCCGGAGTGCTTTTGACCGCGCCGGGGCCACGCTCACTGGCCCGCAGGCACGACTGTCAGCACACGAAAAACCCTGTCCCACGAGCCGTGGGACAGGGTTCTCTTGAAGTCACAAAGAAGTCACGAGGGAAATCGAGTCGTCGGAAGTTCGTCGCTGTGGGCGACGGCCGACTTCGGAATCCAGTTCAAAACGGTTCGGGCGCAGGCGGGGTTTTCCCCTGGAGCTTGGCTGGAACCTTCCCCTTCGGTGGCCCCTTCACTGTGGGCCCCTTCACGGCAGGAGCAACCGCGGCACCACCGGCTGGAGCTTCGGCGACCGGAGCCGCGGGTGCGGCGCCAGCAGGAGCCGACGGACCAGCACTCGCGCCGGGAGCGGCCTTGCCCGGCTTCGGAACGCCCTGAGGCGCAGGAGCGGAGGGAGCGTCGCCACCCGGCACCGGGGCCGGCACCGGGGCCGGGGCCGGCTTGGCCCCCTCCGAACATCCGCTGAACCCACTGACAGCCAAGGCCAGGGCCGATGTGGCCACCGCACACCACAGACAACGCATGTGCATCGAACAAGATCCTCTAGAAGGTCGATTCGGCGGATCAGCCACGGCATGCGGCTAAAGCCCGGACGGGCCGCAACGCACACCTGCCGACGGCGCGGGCTGGCAGCCGGCCCCGCGAAGGGGCCGGCTGCCACCCTTGAACAAAGGCCTCAGTCGATCGAGGTGTTGAGCGCCTGGCCGTCCGCCCGGCCAGCGAGTTGGAGGAGCGTCAGCGGATCGGTGTCGACCGCGAGATACTTCACCGAGCCGTCGACCATCGAGTAGCCGATCAAGCCGCCGGAGTGCATGCTGCCGAAGCGATACCAAGTCCGCGAAGCCGGGTTGTACCGGGTGCCGCCGAAAGAGGTCGTCATCCAGTGCATCGGCATCGCGCCACACATGTACGAGATGCACGTCTGACGACCGACACCTTTCACGCCGTCGGTGAAGCTGCCGAGGACCTCGCCGAAGGCGATCGTCTTTGAGGTGCCG
>CANGGC010000205.1 GCA_947453125.1 Planctomycetaceae bacterium
CCTTTGAACGGGGCCGGCAACCGCCGGGATCGACGCCATGAGAATCCTTTCACGGGGGAGCGGAGATCGCAGGGACGACGTGGCCTCTTGGCCGGTTGTGTCGCTTTGCTGCCTGGGCTTGATCGCCGCGATCGCTGTGGGGAGCGGCCGAGCGGAGGGGCAGGTGGCGATCGAAGTCGATGTGGCCCCGGCCGAGGCTGCTGCGGCCGACACCACGGCGCCTGCCGCGCCCGAGGATCCCACCCCGGCAGTGCCGGCCGCCGAGGAAGCGGCCCTGACGCCTGAGGCGGCGGCCCGGCAGCAGATCGAGCAGATGGCCGCGCAGTACGAGCCGATGCTCACGCGGGTGCTCCAAGACGACCTCGAGCTGCTTCGCACGCTCCATGGCGACCTCTCCGTCGAGGCACGGCGGGCGATCGTCGCGGCGGGGGAGGAGGCCGTGAAGAAGGGGGCGCTCGCCTTCAGTGAGGCGATGAACACCCCACACGTGGTGCCCGCCCCTCCTCAAGGTGTGGCCGGCGGATTCTTCGGTGCCGTCGGAAGGGCGTTCGGTGTGCCGATCCCCGAGGAGCCCGCGAGAAGGGCCGACGGGGCAACGAAAGCTGAAGCCAGAAAGAAGCTGATCGATCCCTGTCGACTCGTCAGCGACGCCGTGGCCGCGAGCCTCGTCGAGCAGGTCGGAGAGGAGCAGGGGGCCGATTTTCGCGATCAGCTCTCGAGACGGGAGAAGCGCAGTCGGGCGGCGACCGTCCGCCGCCTCGTCGGCATCTTGGACGACGAGTTGTTTCTCTCCGCCAAGCAGCGGGAGGCGATCGAAGCCGCGATCGGGGAGAAGTGGAACGAAGGGCTGGCAATGGCCCTCGACCAACAGATGGAGATCAACGGCCGCAAGATCTATCCCGGGCTCCCTTACGAGCGCGTGCTTCCCCATCTCACCCCGGCGCAGCAATCGAAGCTGGGCGACGGAAAGCAGAGCCGGGAGATCTTCGGTTCGAATCGGCAGGGAAGGTTGCAGTCGAAGTTTTTCCGGCGTGCAAATCTCGCCCAACAGGCGGAGAGGGATCCATGGTGGTTCGAATGAAGCCCTCGACGACGGTTGTTCCGCGAGCTGGAGCGTGGCGCACGACGCTGGTGGTCGTGTCATTCCTCGGAGGCCTCCTTGCCGATCGACCGCTCCGGGGGAGCGATGACACCGTCGGCGAGGAGAAGGAAGCCCATCAGCAACAAAACCAGTTCCAAACCATCGCGCTCGATCAGCAGATGCAGCAGATGATCGGGGGCGGGAACGGTCACGGGATTGAGGTTGTGCGCACCAAAGCGATGGCGCATCTGGAGCTCGAGATCGACAGCCTCGACGATGCCTGTGCCTTGAGCGATGCCCAGCGCGACAAGCTCACCGTCGCCGCCCGCCTCGAAGCGGCCGCGGCGATGCAGCTCTTCGAGGGCTTTCAGCGTCGGTATTCGGGGTGCACCGTCGACTTCCAGACGCGGGAGGGGCAGGAGACGTGGCAGCGATTCCATCGGGAGCTCAACGAGATCCAGCGGGCCACATCCCGCTCCGGCAGTGCGCGGCATCTGCCCGGCAGGGTCGTCGGAAGTCTGCTCGACGACCGCCAGCGAGACGCGTGGAGGGCAGAAGCAGCCTCGCGCCGGGCCTCCCAATGGCGGCGGCACATGGACGGGGGGCTGGCGTTCCTCGAGTCCTCGGTCGGAATGACCGACCGGCAGCACGAGGCGATCGTCGCAATGCTCATGGAGGATCCACCGCGGATCGACATGGCGAAGGCCCGGGAGGCGTTCGGGGACCAAAATCCGTTTCTCTGCTGGTATGCGCTGTCGCGCCTCGACAAGGACCGGCTCGAGGCGATTTTCGACGCTCGCCAGTGGAAGAGAGTCAGCAACATCGTCAGGCAGGGGGAGCAGTGGCAGCCCCAGATCGACACTCTGAAACTGACCGAGGAGTGAGGGAATGGATCGATCCATGGGGATGCTGAACAGGGCGCTGAGGATCGCCGTCCGGCTGGCGGCCGTGGCAGTCGTCGCCTCGCCGGTCGCGGCCGCGGCGCAGGCGCCGTCGATTCGCAGCGGCGATCCGGTGCCGCGCGATGTCAGGGAGATCTATGACGCCGGCTGCCGGTATCTCGCCCGCACCCAAGACCCGTCCGGCACCTGGAAGGACAGCCAGGAGGGGCCCGGGGTCACGGGGATGGCGATGATGGTCCTCTTGGCGTCGGGGGAGGATCCAAACCACGGCGCTTATGCCGCGAATATCCGCCGGGCCCTCCGCAGCATCATCCGCTCGCAAGATCAAAGCACTGGGTTTTATGGCGGGAACGCCGGGATGGGGCACTCGAGCATGTATCACCACGGCTTCGCGATGCTCGCCATGGCCGAGGCCTACGGCACCGTCGACGATCGGCGGCTCTGGTCGGAGGAAGGAGGAGATGGCAAGGGGATGTCTACGGGGAACTCGCTCGAACTGGCGGTGAAGCTTGCCGTGACGTCGGCGAAGAAAAATCCCGTCGGGGCGTGGCGATATTCTCCCGACGCCACCGACCACGACACCTCCGTCAGCGGCGCCATCCTCATGGGGCTGCTCGGGGCGAGGAATGCCGGGATCGAGGTGCCCGACGAGACGATCGACCGGGCGATCGACTACTTCGCCTCGATGACTGGCCCCGACGGCCGAATCGGCTATGCGAGCCCCGGTGGAGGGAGCGACGCGACGACCTCGATTGGCACGCTCGTGATGGCGATCGCCCGTCGCAAGGAGATGCCGCAGTTTTCCAAAGCGGCCGACGCGCTCAAGGAGGCCGGTCGCGGCGGGAGGAGCGATGGCGGACATCCCAACTACACCCGCTATTACCGCGCCCAGGCCCTCTTCCAGGCCGACGTCGATGCCTGGAAAGCATGGAACAGCCAACTCGTCAGCGAGCTCAAGACCCAGCGTCGCCCCGACGGTGGGCTCGTGGCTGGGGCCAACGGCGGGGATGGTGGCGAATACGCGGGCACGTCGCTCTCGCTTCTCGCCCTCGCCGTCAACTTCCGGTTTCTCCCCATCTATGAGCGTTGAGTAGCCGGCCGCTCCTGCCAGGAATCTCTCATGCCCCTTTCCTTATGTTTCCGCCGATTCCGTGGCCGGGCGTCGACAGGCACAGGCATCGTGTGGGGGGCGCTTGTCGCCGTGGCGCTCCTGGCGGGCGGCGCCCGTTTCGCTCGGGCAGCCGACGCCGATGGGCCGACCGCGGTGATCGCGTTGCCGGGGGGCACGATTGCCGGTCGGCTCGTCGAGTCTCCGCATGCCGCCGAGGGGACCAGCCCGACGATCCGCTGGCAGTCTCCCGACTTCGCCGGGCCTTTCGAGTTCCCGCTCGATCGGGTCGGCAGGATCTCATTCGATCGGCAGCCGGGGGCGCCCATTCTCAAGGGGGCGGGCCATTGGAAGTTCGAATTGTCCGACGGCGATCTCGTCGTCGGACAATTCGAATCGATCGACGCTTTCAAAGTCGTGATCTCGATCGGGCCGGCCGAGGCGCCGGTGCGCATCGAGCTTGAGCGGGAGAGAGTGCGGCGAATCTCCACCGCCGTGGCGCCCTCGACGTATGTCTGGAACGGTGGGCTCGACCACTGCCAGACATCGGCCGCGAGCCACTGGCGGAAGCGAGCCGGCGGGCTTGCCAGCACGACCTCAGGCGCGATGCTCCGCATCGATGGCGGCGAAGGGGATCGGATGCGCTACGACCTGGCCCTTGCCTGGGACGAGCCGCCGCGTGTGCGCCTCGGCTTTGGCGAGTTCCGCGCGAAGTCGAACGTCAACGGCGATGGTCGCCCCGTCGGCGCGGCCTACCGGATCGAGCTGACTGCGGAGGGGCTGATCGTCGTCCGCGACGAGGCCCGCCCGGATGGAACAGGGGTGGCCGATCTGGCGTCGTGTGGGGACCTGTCTGAGAAGGAGCTGACGCTTTCCGTTTTCATCGATCGGCAGGCGGGCCGGATCGTCGTCGTCCGGGCTGGAGAGAAAGCTCCGCTCTGCGATCTGTCGGTCGAGCCTCTTCCGGTCGCTCCGGCGAGAGGCTCCCCTGAAGAGACGATCCAGGTGGAGGGGCAGGGGGAGGGAGTCCAGATGGATGTCCTGTCGGGAGCGGTGGTGCTCGAAAGGCTCCGGATCTCTCCGTGGAACGGAGGCGAAACGCTGTCCAATGAGGATCAGCCGGCTGCGGTGGAGCTCAACGACGGCCGAGTGATCGCGGGGAACGTGACGGGACTGTCCGACGACGGACGGGCCCTCGTGGTGGTGCCTGAAGGGGCGGCTGAATCGTCACCGCAGAACGTGATCCTCGGGACGGTGGCGGCGATCCGGTTCCCCGCTGCAGCCGGCCCGACGGCCGGCGAAGAAAGCGCGTCGCCCCGCCGCGTGCGGGTCAGCGATCGCTATGGCTCGAGCCTGACTGGAGAACTCGTTGGCGTCGCGGAAGGGAGCATAACGATCAAGCATGCGGCGATCGCAGTGGCGGTGAACCTGCCGATCGGATTCCTCGAGGGGATCGGGACGGTCGCGTTGGCCGCCGAAGATCCTGTCCTTCCCGGCCGTGTCGGCCGGCTTGAGTTGGAAGACACGACGCACGACGGCTGTCTCGTGCCCGTCCCCGCTGAGGGGGCCGCAGGGGGCCCAATCGCCGTCGGCTGGCTCCCTCGCGGCAGTCTCAAAGCTTCGATGTTCGCGCCGGCGGCCGACGGCAGTGCTCCGCGGGCCACGATTCGGTATGCGGACTCGAAGCCCGTAGACGGCGGCGATGACTTGAACGGGTGGATCGGCGCGACCCTCGTCGAGGTCGACGGAGAGGCAACGATCGCGGAAGTGGTTCCAGGTGGGCCGCTCCACCGACTCGGGGTGGTTGCGCCGCTGCAGGTCCGTGCCGTCGCTCCCCGGGGCGACGGCGTGTTCGTCGCGACCAAGGGATTGCCGATCGAGGACGTCATGTTCCTCGTCCAGGGGCGGGCCGGCACCGAGGTGCAACTCCAGATCACGGAGGGGACATTCTGGACCCGACGCAATCTGAACCTCGAGCGCGGCTTGCATCCGATCTGGGGACGGGATGCGCAGCGACTCAGCGAGGTCCTGAAGGCCCAGGAGCGGTTGCTTGCCCGCGCGAAGCGAAAAGAAGCCGGCGACGCGGAACGAAATCGCTTTCAATCCGTCGTGGTTCTCGAGACAGGGGAGTCTGTCGGTGGTGAGGTCGAATCGATTGACGGAGCGGGGGTTCGGCTGCTCCGCAAGGGGGGCGACCCGGTGAAGATTCCAGCAAGCGCCGTGAAGGCCGTGGAGCTCGTCCCGAAAATAGGCGTGCTGGTTTCGCCGGAGAAGTTCCGCAGCTTGACGACGCTCCCGCGCTCGCAGCGATTTCTCCCTCCGACGCATCTCGTCCGGTCGATGCAGGGGGATTACCTCCGCGGCCGAATCGAGGCGATGGATGCGGAAAACCTCCGCATCGCCGTCGATGCCGATCCGCGCGGCAAGCCGCTCTCGATCCCGCGCCAGGAAGTGGCGCGGGTGATCTGGCTCCACCCCGAATCCCTCGACAGCGCCTGGCAGCCGCAGGCGTCTGCTCCGGCGCCAGGGCTGCCGGTCGAAGCGGTGGCCGGCCGCGGCGGGCGGCTGCGGATGGCGGCGACCGGCATCGAGGGGAACGTCCTCGTCGGCTCTCACGCGATCCTCGGGCCGAGCCGGATCGACCTCGACTCGATCGATCGGCTCCTCATCGGCGGGATGC
>CANGGC010000206.1 GCA_947453125.1 Planctomycetaceae bacterium
AGCGCGGATGTGCGGAGAGGCGAAAAGCCAAAATTGGCAAAAGCGACCGCAGGCGGCTTCAACCTGCGTTGCTCCCCCAATCCTCCCAAACGGTGCATTGTGGTCGGCGGAGGTGCTTTTGCAAACGGGGCAGGAGCCGCAGGAGATCTGCCCATGCGATGCTCCCGGTAAAAACGCCGTTTTTTCGACGGCAGTGTCCGCAGGGACCATGTCTACGGAGTCGGTCCGGCGGCAGCTAATACCGCTGCAATCCCTGGAGGATCAACACGGGCACGTCGAATCCGGCTTCGCGCAGCCGTTGCTTCACCACCTCGACCGGATACGTGACCGGCTCGCAGAGAACTATTGCACTGACGTTCTCCCCCTCGAGCAAGCGAATCGCAGCAGCGATCGCGGCGTCGTGAGCCTGCCCCCCCTCAGGGTCCATCGGAAGATTGAGCGCCCGGCGCTGGGCGTAATACGAGACAAGCGGCGACCAGTCGGAACCGACGCAGACGATGACGGAGTCCTCTGGCGTATCAGACCGAATGAAGGCACCAGCGTCACGAATCTCGCCGTTGTGGTTCGCGAGGACTCTGCCAACGAATTCCCAGTATCCCCACCCCGCCGAAACGGCTGCCAAGCCCACGAGCAGCACACCGATTCCGCGCCACCGACGGTCTTCGAGCAGACCCACGATCGAGAACGCCACCGCAAGGATCAGGAAGACGCCGTTGGCATTGGCATAATAATTGTGGACGAAATAGAGGTTGGTGAACACAAAGGGACCGAGGAGATAGGCGGCAAGACATGCCATGGTCTCCCGCCAACGGCGGCGGTGGACGAGGGTCACTGCCAGTGCCGCCCCCAATACCAACCAGGCGAGCCAGGATACACCGACGAGTTGGGGTGCCCAACCGAGAATGACATACCAGACAAATCCGGAAGTCTTCTGGCTCAAGGTTCCGTAATTCCAACTGTAAAAGGGGGCGGATTGCGAGGAGAGATACGCAGCCGCGAGCGGGTTTTCGGCTTTGACAGTATCAGTGAAACGCACCCAGGCAACTGCGGCGACGAAGGGGATCGACGTCATCAAGGCCAGGCGGGTGATCCCGGCGCGAAGCGCCGCTCGATCGCGATCGCGATTCCATCGGCTGTATTCCCTTGCCCCGAGCACGACACCGACGACAGCCAGGTAGATGAGGAACGTCGTCACCTTGACCACCGCGGCGATCATGCCAAGCGCCGTCGCGATCCCCGTCCACCACCATCGTTCACTCCGCGATGCTTCGATGGCGGCGGCCATATAAGCAACCGAGAAGAACAGGGCCGTCGACTCGATCATGAACGTGCGCGACCAAAAAATATAAAAGGGGCTCATCGTGAAGAGGATGAGCGGCAGCCACGCATGATTCGCTGACACCTCTGCCGCCCGCACGAGGCGATAAAGCGGGATGTTGGTGAGGAGGAAGAACATCAAGGCCACGAAGCGGCCTGTTTGATCGAGGGGAGAATAGAACAGGTCGACGATCCTGGCCACGATCAGCTGATAGAGCGGAAACTCCATGGGGATCGCCCACGGCTTTCCTAGCACGGGCGTCTCGTAGGCCAGCGTGAACGGCTTCCCCACCATGTAGAACGCGGTGGTGGCTGTCTGCGACTGCCGGAACGAATGCGCTTCGTTGAGTGTGTTGCCCCAGCCAATGCTCGCCATTCGAAGGGCGAACACCATCGCCAGGGCAAAGAGCCATGGCCCCGACCGATGGAGCATCCACGAGATCATGCTAGGGGGTGATGTGTCGCCGTCCTCTCCTCGAACAGGCAAGCGATGTTCCACCCCTGATTGACATCGTGACATCATGGAGACGAATGCTAGGCTATCCCCAACATCACCGCAACTATCGCTCGACGCACGATCGGCGGCGTGCTTGTCGGCATCGCTCGCCGACGTCTTGGACAGGCAAGTTCCTGCCGATCACTCCGGCAAGCGGGCGATGATCCGCACCGGGCCGCCGCTCCCCCCCGCGATCTTCATCGGCAGGGCGACGACGAACGCGCCGGTGGCGGGGACAGCATCGAGCGCTGCGACGTTTTCAATCACCGGGATGTTGGCCCCGCAGAGCACCTGATGCGAAAGAAAATGGGTCGATGGGCCATGGTCAATGCTCGCCGTGTCGATGCCAATCGCCTTCACGCGGCGATGCTCCGCGAGCCACTTTGCCGCTTCGGGGCCAAGCCCCGGGAACGTCAGATTCGCCACCCCGTCCCCCCCGAGCAGCTCCGTGCCGAGGTAGGCCTTCCGATCGGGCCAGCGCGACCCCCAGCCGGTCTTGAGGAGAACGATCACATCGACGAGCTGCCGATGGTGCTCTGCCTCCCAGGCGACGAGATCATCGGGCGTGATCTCGTAGACAGGGTTCGCAGCACATTTCGCCGTGATGTCGACGACAACAGCGTCGCCGACGAAGCGATCGACCGGGATCTCGTCGGCGGTCTGCCCTGTCGCCGAAAAATGCCGCGGGGCGTCGAGGTGCGTCCCCCCGTGCTCAGCGGTCGTGAACCGATTGGCAGCGTAGTAATAGCCCTTCGGTGTCGGGCCGTTGTTCCCCTCGTCGAACTGGAATCCTTTTTCGGTCGGCCAGAAGATCGTGTCAGCGCCGAAGGAATGCGTGAGATCGACCCAGGCCTCGGCCGCCTGGGCCCGATACGGCATCAGGCCGAGCCCGACGAGGAGAGTCGCCAGCCCGATCACTCCATCGATCCAGCGCCGCCGCATCATGGTCATCCCTCGCTTCATCGGAATGATGTTCTCCCGAGCGACACGCGCCGCGGCGCCTCTCTCAGTTGCCATTGCCGCCGTCGGCTGGGGGCACCGAGAGCGTCTCTTCGGCAGGAGCAGGCGCCGGGCCACCGATGGTGGGGCGGGAGGGCTTGGAGCCCGCCTCGCCAGCCTTGCCAGCGGGCTCGTTGCCTTGGTCGGGCACGCGCACCAGCAGCATCTGCTCCACCTTGCCCGTGCCGCCGTCTTTGCCGGCATCGCGGTGGACAAGAACGGTCGTCTGCTGTTGCGTGAGGTTCGAAAGGCCCGTCTCGTAGATCGGCGTCTTCTTGTCGCCGATCGTCCAGGCGGCCCGCTGTGTCTTCTTGTCGACCTTGCCAGTGATGTTTTGTTGGGCGTCGGAGACGGCGTCGTAATAGGTGCCGCGGAGGATCCCCGCCTGATCGATCGCCAGGCTCAAAAACGTGCTCGGAGCGGTTTCTTCCTGGCGCGCCAGGGCAAACACCCCCAGCGGCCGCCACTGGTCGTCGGCGGCAATCTTGACGTCGGCGTTCCCCTGATCGGCGAGCGTCGCTGCCTGTTGCGCATACTCTGGCGCCGAGGCGACTCGCTCCCCCGACACATAGACGCCGTCATCTTGGTAGCAGATCGTGCTGCCGTAGTTGTAGACGACCGGCGCCTGGCCATAGCCCCCCCAACTGCACAGCGGCGCGTAGCCGAGGCCCGTGCCCCAGCCCATTCCGCCCCAGCCGGCGAGCATCCCCACGCCGAGGCCGATCCCGAATCCGCTCCCCCAGGCGCCGGGCCACCAGGGGCCGAAGTGATTGCCATACCAGCCACGGCCGCCATACCAGCCGCCGTGATAAAAATTGTTGCGGATCGTCGAGCCGCGGTTTTCGAGAGTGTTGATCGAGTAGGGACGGATGCCACGGTCGCCGATGCCCCGGTCAGCCAGACCGCGATCGCCGAGGCCGCGGAGATTGTCGAGTTGCGAGCGCGAAAACGCCCCCTCGCCGGCAAAGTGCCCCGGGCCGACATCGCGACCGATCCCGCCGTCGCGGATCGCGCCATCGCGCACCACACCGCCGTCGCGAATCCCACCGTCTCTCACCACACCGCCGTCGCGAATCCCGCCATCGCGCACCGCGCCGCCGTCGCGAAAGCCCCCATCACGGGCTCCCCCATCGGCGAAACCACCGTCACGAAAGCCACCGTCACGCATTCCGCCGCCATCGAAGCCACCGGGGCGACCGCCACCGTCAAACCCGCCCCCTCTCATCCCGCCGCCGTCGAAACCACCAGCACGACCGCCACCATCGAACCCGCCTCCCCGCATGCCGCCGCCATCAAAGCCGCCGGGGCGACCACCACCACCACCGCCCCCGTAGCCACCAAAATGAGCGCCTCCGCCACCACCTCCACCGCCGTGGCCGCCACCGCCACCATGTCCGAAGGCAACCGAGGGCGGGAGCGTGCCGGCGACGAGGAGACCGGCAACCAGCATGCCGCGGGTGAACGCATCGAAGAGATCGCAGCGGCCGATCGGCCGCGATCGAGCAAGGAAGGGTTTCATGGGCGGGGTTCTCGTTGAAATGGAAGGGCGTGGGTAAGGATGACTGTGGGCCTCTGATCGAGGCTGCGCAAACGCGTCGTGGCTCGTGAGGAAAAGGCTACTGCCGCTTGAAGTGAAGCGGCGCCTTGTCAGGGAGCGACCTGCCGTCGAGGGACCGTTCGATCGACTGCATCGTGCAGGTGGAGTCACCGGTGGGAACGATCACCTGCACCCACCTGGCCACCTCACCTGCAGCGTTGTCGGCCGTCGTACCGACAAAGCGACGGTTGAACGACGTGCCGTCGGTCTCAAACACGCCTTCGGCCCTCGCGCCCGTCGAATCGAACACCCACGAGCGGACGCTCCCGGTCGCCTTGTCGGGATGGACAAGCTCGACAACGTCGATCTCGGTGGCGGGGAGGCCGTCGCGGGCCGGAGCCCGGTGACGGATCCCGCCGAGGATCAAGTGGCCGCCGGCCACGCGCTGATAGCTGGCATCGACTGTGGCGCCGCTGTCGGGGTCAGTTGCCCTCCAGGTGCCCACCATCCACGCAAGCGCCTCGAGCGCATCGACCTGGCTCGGCTCGACGGTCGATTCGGCCAACCGCCACGTGGCTCCTTCGAGAACCCGCAGACTCTCGAAGCGGGTCTCGATCGGCTTGGCGCCGGGCTTGCGCGTGAAGCTCATCACACCGCGAACCCGCGCCGCGGTCGTTCCCAGCGTCTTGACGCCGGTGAGGCGGATGGCGATCCGGGCCTCGGGGTTTGTCTCGAGCCAGACGCGAATCGACGCGACGATCGCCTCGCGCCCCACGATCAGCCCCCCACCCTCCGAAAGCTCGGCCCCTGCCGTCCATTGATCGGCGAGAGCCTCGAATCGGCGGCCGTTCGTGGCCTCGACATAGTCGCTCGTCGCCGCATCGAGCGCGTCTCGGAGGGCCCTGGCGTCGTCATCGGCCGCGGCCGCTTCCTGGGGCGCCTGTGCGAGCACCGACTCCTGCCCCTCGGCCGACAGGCTTCCGATCGCAACGAAGCCACACCCGAGAATGAATGCGGCGCGCGGCAGGATGAAGTGCCGAGAGAAAAACCGGGAACTTGTCGGCATCAATCGATTCTCCAGCAGGGGGGCAACGGGGAAGAAACACCCTGTTGCCGACGAGGGCGTAATCCCTTCATCATAGAAACCGGCTGCCGCCCCTGCACCGATTTGGCGCGACTGGCACTCCGGGCTGCCGTCACTCAGGCAGCGCCGCCAGACAAAACAGCCGGCCGGCCGAGCGGATGAAGAGCCGGCCATCGGCCACCGCCGGCGACGATCGCACCTCCTCGCCGATGGCTGTCCGGCCGAGGATCTCGAACTCGTTGCCGTCGGCGATGACGATCACCTCGCCGTCGGCCGAGACATTCAGAATCGCCCCGCCAACCGCCACGGGGGAACCGGAAAA
>CANGGC010000207.1 GCA_947453125.1 Planctomycetaceae bacterium
GGCTGGCTCCCCGGCCGGCTCGTCGTCTTGCTCTTCTTCATCCCCCCGCTCGCGTGACGCAGCTTCGTCATGGATTGAGGTTCGGCCGTCGAACTCGTTCGGGACCGCGTCGAAGGCGAGCCGGCTCGAAAGGCACCGGGCGGCACTGGCCTGCTGGAGGAATTGGACGACGTCGGGATAGGTGCCGCCAACCTGGACGATGCCCCTGGCGACGGGATCGACGCGGGCATCGACCTCGATGATCTGGTCCGGCTCGCCCGCCACGAAGCGGTTGATGGTGGCCTTGCCCCCTTCGACGACGACCACGATCGAGCTCCCCGCCTCGGCGCGGAGGCCGGAGTCGATCGCATGCTCCGTTCCGAACAGGACGATCTCCGGCCGCGTGCTCCGCGTGCAGTGGACCAACGGTGGGCCGGCGACGTCGAGACAATGGATCGAGAAGGCATCGCCGAGGCGGTCGCCGCGGATCAGCGGAGCGGTGGGATCGATCTTCCAGAGGGCGCGGAATGCCCCGTAGCGAGTCTCGGCGCTGGGGCTTGTGAGGAGCGACTGGAGGGCATCGATCCCGTTGGCATCGTCGAGCACCTGGAGCGCGGCGAGGGCCGCGGGGCGGGCGCTGCGGAGATGGAGGGCCGCTTCGGCCAGATGGGTCGCTGCGGTCGACTCACCGAGATAGGCCAACGCCTCAGCGGCGGCGAAGCGGACTTCGGCGTCGGACGATTCGAGCCCCTGCTTCAGGACCGGCAAGGCATCGCGGCCGATCGCCTCGAGCTTGAGCGCGGCGGAAGGGGCCGTGACGGGATCGGCGAGCTGCCGGGAGAGGAGCTCCATCCGTGCGTGCCGGCCGGCCGGCGGCTCGACGACTGCGATCGCCCGGATGACGCGGATGTAGCGGGCGAGATTGTGCTCGTAGGCCGGCGCGATCTCGAGGTCGAGGAAGCGCTCCGTCTTCGGGGTTGCCACACCGCGTTTGGAGCCCTTGATGACCGCGTGAAAGCGGCGGTTGATCGTGTCACCGACGCGCTTCGAGAGGGCGATCGAGCGGTGTTCCGGGGCGATGATCAGGCCGATCTGGCGCGTGGTGCGGGAGATGCCGCCGCCGGGGACGCGGGCGCGGACCTTCGACTTCGAGTCGAGGGTGCCGCCGGAGACCGGATCGACCAGGAGCGGCCCCTCGGCGTCACCGAGGACATGGCCGTCGCGGACCCGTTGGCCGAGGATCGCCATCTCCGCCAGGCGGGTCGGCATCAGCCAGCCGCCGCTGAGGCTCGTCGTCTCGTTGTCGGCAGGGACCTCGACCATGACGTCGAACCGGTCCCCTTTGCGGATGCCGGGGGGAAGGTAGCCATGGACCCACACAAGCGCGGTCGTGGGGGAGGCGAGGAGCTTGTTCGGTTCGGCCACCCCGCGGGCCTGCATGTCGGCCATGAGGAGAGCCCGCTGGGTGCCCGGCGGCGGATCGCTCCCCGTCCCCGGAAGGCCGGTGACGAGCGCGGCCCGTTCGATGCGCAGCGGATGGGTGCCCCAGGGCGCCGCATAGTCGCCGACGAGTCGGATGTCGGACTCCATCCCGATCAGAGCCGCCACCTCGGGGCTCTGGCTGCGGATCGCGGGGCCGGCACAGCCGAGCAGGGCGACGAAAGCCGTGGCCATGAGAAGCCCGCCCCGTCGACGCGTTCCTGCGGCAGCCGCGGGAACGGGAAGGAGAGAGGTGGGCGAGGAGTGTCGAGTGGTCTGCATGGCACACCGTCATCCCCGGGGTCGTGTCGTACGGGGGCGCCGTGGGCGCCGCCTCCATCCGCTCCGGCTCCACGAGTCCGGGCGGAAGGGTGGGGAGGGTAGGAGGATCGCCGGAGAAGGGTCAAGACGGTTTCGCCAACAGGTCTCCACAAGAGGGCTCCATTCGTGACGGAGTTCTCTTGGCTCGCCCGGCGGCAGTTGCTACGGTTCGCCCCCACCTTGACCCCCGACTCGATGGAGTGACGACACGTGGCGACCACGGAAGCCGACCGACTCCGGATTCAACTGCGCTGGATGATCCGCCGAGACATGCCGGAAGTTCTGGCGATCGAGCAGGAGGCTTTCGAGTTTCCCTGGTCGGATGAGGACTTCACCCGTTGTCTCCGGCAGCGGAACTGCATCGGGATGGTCGCCGAGGTGGGCGACTCCGTCGTCGCGTTCATGATCTACGAGCTCCATCGGACGCGCCTCCACGTCCTCAATTTTGCGGTTCGCCGGTCGCACCGCCGGTTGGGGATCGGGACGCAGATGATGGGGAAGCTGTTCGCCAAATTGAGCGTCGAACGCCGCGATCGAATCCTTCTCGAGGTCCGGGAACGCAATCTCCCGGCGCAGGTGTTCTTCCGCTCGCTCGGCTACCGGGCGATCTCGGTCCTCAAGGATTTCTACGAGGACTCGACCGAGGACGCCTACCTCATGCAATTCCTCTCCGCCGAAGCTGCTTCCGTCGCGATGCCGCGGCGGATGGCCGGCTGAGCCGGATTGGCCGAGGGAATCGCCGGCGGCGGGCTCACGGGCGGCCGATGGCTTCCTGGACGATTCCCATCCGTTGGTCGAGGAGACGTCGTGCGCCCCGGCCGCTGTCGGCGACCGCGAACAGGCTGATGCATGGCGCACCGGCTGGCACGACGGTGCCGGAGCGGGGGAGATCGGCGATCGCCGGCCAGCCATCTCCATGGCTCCAGGCGGAATTGAATCCGTCCAGTCGGTCGCAGAGCCTGTCATCGATCTCGATCAGGGAAGCGGCGCGGAGGATTCCCTTGGCCCACCTTCCACCGGACGGGGCAGGGGAGCCGCGCCCGGTGACGATCCCGTAGGCGGCGAGATGATCGGCCGCAAGGGCCATACCGGTGCGGCGATCGACCAATTCCATCGATGCGGTCGGGCGGGGATTGACCTCGATGACGACCAGTCGGCCCGACGGGGTCACGATCGCATCGACGCCGACGACCCCGCGGAGACCGAACGATCCCGCCAGCAGGCTGCCGATCCGATGCCATTGATCGCCGAGATCTCCGGGGAGGGTTTGCGGGTCGACATCGACTGATCCGCAGTAGGCGTAGGGTGGGGCATGCCAGGCCGTGACGCCGATCAATTGCCGACTCGCGCCGGCCAGACGCGCCCCTCGGCTCGTGACGACAAACACCCCGGCCACCGGCAGCCCAGGGCAGCGCTCCTGCCAGACATGGTCGCGGCGCGAGCCAAGCGAAGTGCCACCGACAGCAAACCCGGTCCACGGAGCGATCCCCTGTCCGCCACCACTGGCACGGGGCTTCCGCAGCCATGTGCCGTCGCAAGGAACGGCCGACGCGTCATCAAGCGTTCGCGGAAAGCCGATTCCAGCCCCGGCCAGCTCCTCGGCCAGATGGCGGGGCGAGCGGACACGACGGATGGCGTCTCCCGCATTGCCGGTCAGCGGGCGCGTGGCGGTGATCGCATCGACGAGCCCGGGGTGGTTTTCGAGGGCGCCGGTGTAGCACCACGGCCCGGATGGAAAGCCGAGGGCCGCCTCGGCAAGAGCGCTCGGGTAGCGTTCCGACGGAATGGCGACGGCGGTCGCGACGGCGAGCAGATCGCGGTCGGCGAACAGGTCGGCGGCATGGACGGCAAGTCCCGTCCGGGAGACCGACGACGCCCAGCCGCGGGCACTGGCTCCGAGGATGAGGAGCGACTGGGGCGCTCCCTGCGCGGGATCGCGCGGGCTGATTTTGCCGCCGGCCCCGCGGCCGGATGAGGGAGGGATGGCGTGTTCCGGCGGCATCCGGGGGCTCAGGACTGGGACTTTGTTGCCGGTGACGGGGGACATGGTATTCTCCCGATCCCAGCGAACCTGCCTACAGGGTGGGAGTCGGGGGGACGTGCGTTCGGTGTCCTGCTCGTTGAATTGTTCCCGAAGCACCTTTGGGTGTCCGGGAACCCGAGACGGGCTCCGAGGGCACGACCTGCACGCAGGTGATCGCACCTGAGATTTCCGGAGCCGGCCCTGAGTCGCCGGATCCGGTCCACTCCTTCCCAGTCAGGGGAGGAGTTTCACTTCACGAGGAGACAGAGATGTCGATGTTCATTGGTGAGGCGCTCGACGGTGAGGGCAACGAGATCGCCCACATCGATCTGCTGATCGGCAGCAAGGATGGTCCGGTGGGTGTGGCTTTCGCCAACGCGCTGGCCCGGCAGAGCGAGGGTCACTCCAACCTCCTCGCAGTGCTGACGCCGAATGTTGCCGTCAAGCCGGCTACGGTCATGATCACGAAGGTCACGATCAAGGGCGCGAAGCAGGCGGTGCAGATGTTCGGCCCCGCGCAGGCTGCGGTCGCCAAGGCGGTCGCTGACAGCGTGGCCGACGGCGTGATCCCCCAGAAGGACGCCGAGAACCTCGTCATCGTCTGCGGCGTCTTCATCCACTGGCAGGCCGCCGACGACAAGAAGATCTACACTTACAACTACAACGCCACGAAGATGGCCATCGCCAACGCCATGCACGGCAAGCCGACGGCCGCCGAGATGGTCGCGAAGCGCGACGAGGTCCATCCGTTCCGCGGCTTCTGAGCCCGGCCCGGTCTTCTCAAACGATCCGGTCGCCCGTGGCGCGGTCTTCCGCGCCACGGGCGTCGTCGTTTCGGTGCCCCTTCGTCGTGTTCGATTTTCGCTCTGCTCGTCCCGCTTCACTCATCCCGCTTTCCCTCGGTTCCCGAAGGAGTGGCTCGTCATGCCCGCCCGGATCCTCCTCCAACTCGACACCGATCCTCAAGCCAGCACCTTCGACGCCGTTGTCGCCGTCGATGCCGGCGCCGATGTCCTTCTCCGCCACGGCGGCGTGACGGTCGACACGGTCGTGCCGCTCGTCCACGGCGCGATGTTCACGCGCGGCGGTGCGGATCTCGCCTCGACGGCGATCTTCGTCGGCGGCAGCGACGTGGCGGCGGCGGAGGGGGTGTTTGCGAAGATCAAGAAGACGTTCTTCGGCCCGGTCCGCGTCGGCGTCCTCCTCGACCCGTCAGGTGCCAATACGACTGCCGCAGCCGCGGTCGTGGCTGCGGCCCGCCATCTTTCCCTTGACCGTCCCAGTGCCGGCCTCGCGGCGGTGGTCCTCGGCGGGACGGGCCCGGTGGGGCAGCGCGTGGCCCGGCTCCTTGCCGGCCTTGGCGTCGCCGTCACGCTCGTGTCGCGTTCGCTCGAGCGGGCGGGCGCGGTGTGCGAGCGAGTCCGGGGCGAGGTGCCCGGGGCGACGCTTCGTCCCGTCGAGGCCCGGAGTGCGTCGGCCGAGGAACCAGAGCTCGCCGCGGCGCTCGCTCGCGCGGAGCTCGTCGTCGCCTGCGGCGCGGCCGGCATTACGCTTCTCGACGAGCGGGGCAGGGCTGCCGCGACCGGGGCACGGGTGCTTGTCGATCTCAACGCCGTGCCGCCGGCGGGGATCGCCGGGATCGGGGCCGGTGACAAGGCCCGCGATCAAGGCGGCCAGGTGGTTTACGGCGCGCTCGGCGTCGGCGGGACGAAGATGAAGATCCACAAGGAGGCGATCCGCCGCCTGTTTGCCGCCAACGACACGCTCCTCGACGCTGAGCAGCTCCTCGCCATCGGCATGGACCTCGAGCGGGCGAAGGGGGCGTGAGCCGGCTGTCGACGGCTTCCGCAGCGGATCAGCTCTTCGCCATTCGCCGGCGGATGATCCGATCGATGAGGCGCGGGCAGAAGCGGGCGGCGAGGGCGAAGCCCTTGGCCGAC
>CANGGC010000208.1 GCA_947453125.1 Planctomycetaceae bacterium
ACTCCCTTGTCGGGATTCTCGATCATCCACATGCAGGCGGCCACGACCGAGATCGCCACCTGCATCGTCGTCGCATTCTGGTGGGGCACGAGACGCCTCGATTCCTCGATCGAAAGATCCGTTCCGCACCACCAACTCGTCAGCGGGTGGCCCATGACGAGGGCTCCGAGGATGTCGGAGCCCGACGTGATCTCGTCGGTCATGATCCGCACCCGCGGCTGGAGATCGTAGTCATATCCCCGCAGTTCGTGGAGGCTGGCAATCGCGGCATCGCAGGGGCAGTAGGCGTAGTGGACGGTGGGGCGGTAGATGGTCACTCCGTGATCGTCGCGCACCGACAGCTTTTCGGTGATGCTGAAGGCCTCGCCGTGGCGGACCACCATCCCGACGATCTCGTAGTGCGGCACCCAGCTCGAGACGAAGGTGTTCATGCCCATCCGTGCCAGGCCGATCTGGCTCCGGGGGCCGTCCTCGTGCTCGAAGGCCCGGTCGGGGAGTTGCTTCTCGTGGGTGCCCCAGCCCATCTCGGCAGTGGTCGTCCCCTCTTCGCGAAAGCCCTCGACGCTCCACGTGTTGACGAACTCGTCGACCTGCTTCGGACGGTCGGAGATCTGCGTGTCGCGCTCGCTGCAGTGGATCACCTTCACGCCGAGTTCGTGGGCGAGATGGTTGAAGGTACGGGTGCGGGCGAGCTCGCGGATCTGCTCCGCCTTCCGGCCGGTGAACTTTCGCTCCTCGAGGCAACGCGCGGCGATGTCGAGGAGGGCGTGCTTCGTGAAATGGCTGATGAGGCCGGGGTTCGCGCCATGCTCGAGAACGGCCGATGGGCCGGGCGTGCTCCAATTGGCGATCATCCGCCGCAGGTTCATGTGCCGCCAGTAGAGCGTCAGCTCGTTCGGCTTCGCCGTCACGGAATGCTCGTACGGATCCCACATCTCGACGGAGGTGTTGAGGTAGAGCACCCCCTGGTGATGGCACCACTGCACGATCTCGCAGCAGTCGATGTTCCAGGCGAGATCGATGAGGAGATCGCCGGCGGAGAGGTGTTTGCCGAGGATCTCGCCGAGGTTGTCGGGAGTGATCCGTTCGCGCACGAAGCGCACACCCCGTTCCATCCAGGGTCGGATCGCCGACTCGAGCGGCTCGAAGTCGAGGATCGTGATGTTGTGGGCCGGCACCTTGATGTGGTCGAGGAGGATCGGCAGCGTGCAGCGGGCCACGGCGCCAAAGCCGACAAACAGAATCCGGTGGGGGAAAACGAGCATCACGTGTCCGCCGCGCGCGTGGTTCACAATCCCCCCCGAGCCGCCGCGCGACGACCTGGAGGGAGGGCCGAGTATATCGACCGGGGGGGGCGGATGCCGCAGCGGCCCTGACGCTGGGCCGCGGGGCCTGCCGACGCCAGTTCGGCCGGCTTCATCCGGGCCGTTTCTGGCAGGCCGATCCGGGCAGACTCATACGTCGGCTCGGGCGCGATGGTTCGGTCGGCGCCGGAGCCTGTGGTGGAATCCGCACCGGGAGGGTTCAGGGCTGGGACGCGGGTGGGGCCGGATTGAGGTCGACAAACACCTCGTCGCCGACGGCGATGCGGACAAACGGCTCCGGGTCGAACTCCACCGTCAGACCCCTGCTGACGCGCTCCCAGACGACGCGTGTCACGCTGCCGATCCGCACCGGCCTCGCCTCCGCGCCCCCCTCCGCCGCCACGCGGTAGACCGGATCGCCGAGGGCGACGTTGGGCCGGAACTCGAGCCCGCCGTCGCGGCCAACATGGCTCGGCGTGTCGCCGAGATAGGCCGCGTCGAGGCTCTCGATCACCTCGAACGAGAACGGCGTGCCGTGCGGGGCCCGGCTCAGGGGCGCTTCGAGATCGTCTGCCTCGATCCTGCCGGTGGAGCCGACGATCGGCAGGGATGCCCACAGCATTCCCCCGAGGATGATCGACAACACCAACACACGCAGCCTGATCGTATTCAGAGCCATCGATCCCCTCCAAGAAACAACGCTGGGCGTGGATGCGGCCAGATCGCCGCGACGCCCGGCAGCAAGTCAGGGGGTGTGTTCGGCGGCCATTCGACCGAGCGCGTCGGCACCGGAGCGGATGGCAAAACTGACCACCATCGGCGCCGCGACGAGGATCGCCGCCGCGGCGACGAGAACGACAACGAGAAAGAAGGCATCATGCCGATTCATGGAACACTCCACCCAAGGGGAGTTCACCGACGCCCCCCATCGTCTCCATAAAAGCCATCTTATAGAGTTTCGTAGGGTGGTGTTGCAACATCGCGAAACAGCCCGACAGGCAAGGCCTCGCGTGGCGTTAGGATTCGGTGAGCGTCGCTCCATGGTGGAGCGGCATACAGGGGATGGAGGCCTTGATGACGACGTTTGGCCATTGGATCGCGCTTGCGCTGGCTGGCGGGCTGGGCACGGTGGCGAGGGCAGGCGTCACGAGCGTTGCCACACGCCTCTTCGGCACCGGGTTCCCTTGGGGCACGATCGCCGTCAATGCCCTCGGGGCGCTTGCGTTCGGCGCGATCGTCGGGGCCACTAGGTCGCGCGTCTCTCTGCCCCAGGGGATTGAGAAGATCCTGCTGGTCGGCCTCCTCGGCGGATTCACGACCTTCTCGAGCTATGCCTTCCAGGCCGTCGAGTTGTGGGAATCGGGGCGACCGGGGCTGGCCATCGCCTCCGTCGTGGCGTCGAACCTGCTCGGCTTCGTCGCCGTCTGGGGCGGCCTCAAGCTGGCGAGTTGACCGACAGGGACACGGAGGTGGCGGGTCAGACCTGACGCCCGGCCACGACGGCCAGCCAGTCGGAGGCCACCTGGCCGCTGTCGTTGGCGGCGACGACGCGGAACAGATAGGTGCGCCCTGGGCGGAGGCCGCGGGCGGTGATGCTCGTGACGTCACCTTGGCAGATCGCCTCGGAACGGGCGCCACTCACCGCGTCGACAACCTCCACCCGGTAGAAAGTAGCGTTGTCGGTGGGGGTCCAGGAAAGCAGGCCGACGGCGGCCGAACTGAATTGGAAAGCGAGGCCCTGCACGGCGGCCGGCGGCACGTTCGCCGGCATCGTGATCGTCGTCCAGACGCTTGTGGCGGAGCCGGTGGCGTTGACCGCCTGGACGGCGAAGGCGTTGGTCGTGCCCGATTTGAGGCCGCTGATCCGCACCGAGGTGGTGCGCGCCGAGACGCTGCCGAGTGAGGTCGTCTGGGTGCCGTCCGACCGGAGGATCGTGTACGCGGTAGCGCCTGCCGACCCGGTCCATGAAAGCTGGACTGAGGTTCTCGACGTGATCGTCACGACGACGTTCGTGGGGGGGGCCAGCGCCGCAGCGGCGAGCGTCGTCACCTGGGTGCTGGCGGAGGCGATGCCTGCGGCGTTGTAGGCGTCGAGGCGGAGCGTGTAGGTGGTCGCGGCCGTGAGCCCCGTCACGGTAGCGCTTGCGGTGGTGGAGGCGTAGCTGCCAAGGAGCGTCACGGTGGTGCCGTTGACGCGGTAGAGACGATAGCCGTCGGCGCCGGCCGATGGGCTCCAGGTGAGATTGACCTGCGAACTCGACGCCGCGGTGCCGGTGAATAACGTGGGCGCCGCGGGGGCTGTCACGGTGACCGGCGTCGTCGTGCCCCAGGCGACGAGATCAGCGGCGAGGAGGTTGGCAACCGGGCTGCCACGGCCGGTGACGAGGTCATAGCCGGTGGTGGCGAGATAGGCCGGGGCACCGCTGCTTCGGCCAGAGGTGATGTCGTGGAAGTCAGCCGCCGCCAGGCTGTAGAGGGCGGGGAGGAGTTGCGTTCGGCCGTCGAGGGGCGCGAGGCCCGCGAGGGCCCGCCCCTGAGCAACGATCGCCCCCAGAGCGGCCCATTGCGGCGCGCCGGCACTCGTGCCGCCAATCTGGGTCCAAGGCGCCGCTGTGCCATTGGTGAAGGAATCATAGACAGCAAACCCGGTGGTGGGATCGGCGTCATAGGCGACGTCGGGATTGCCCCGCTTTGTGGTCGACTGCGTGACGCTACCCGACTGCCAGGATGGCTGGGGTTCGTAGAGGCTCAAGCCGCCGCCACTGCCGCTCCAGCCCGACTCCGACGCGTAGACCCCCGCCGACGTGGAGAGCGACGTGCCGCCGACGGAGACGACGTTCGGGCTTACGGCCGGATAGCTCACCGGCGCGCCGGTATCGCCGCTCGAGGCGAAGAACGACACGCCGGCGTGTCCGGCAGGGGTGGTGAAGGTGTTGTCGTAGGTCGTTTCCCCGCTGAACTCACTTCCCCCCCAACTCATCGAGATCGCCACCACGCCAGGCTGGTTGCGGGCGTAATTGACGGCGGCGATCAGGTCAGTCATCGAGTTGCTGCGCGCCTCGACGAGGAGAATCGATGCGCCGGGGGCCATGGCATGGGCCCATTCGACGTCGAGGGCGATCTCGGAAGCCCAGCCGGCGTTCGCCGCCGGCATCGTCGTGCCACCGGTCTGGTTGACCTTCGTGAACACTGGATCGGGGAGGCCGAAGCGGAGATCGAATTGGTGGAGGTCGCTGGCGATGTTCGGATTGTCGAAGGCATCGACGATGGCGATCGTCGTCCCCGTGCCGTCGGCGCCGCCGCTGGCGAAGGAGAGAACGTCGAACCCATAGGCGGAACGGATCTGCGCCGGGGTGTTGCCTGTGGGGCCCACCGTCGCGAGGGCGACGGTGCCATCGAGGGCGTGGTTGCGGATCATCGCCGGGGTCGCCAGCGGCGGGCAACCGGAGAGCAGGGCCCGGCCTTCGAGCGACTCGATCCCGAGGCCGCGCCCCCTGCGGGGGCGGTGTGTCGTGGTGCGACCGCGGCGGGCGGTCCCTTGGAGCCGAGCAAACCAGCGACCGGAGAACGACGTTGCCATGGGGAAGACACTCCTTTGCGACCTGATGCTCGTCTTCGAATCCTACTCCCCGCGGGGGTCGTCCGCCCGGAGCTTTCCGCGAACACAGGCAGATCGTGTGCCGCACCAGGATCGCTCGCTCGCGGCCGTGAATCACCCACTCGGAGGTACGACAGCTCCCTGCCGACAACGGCTGGCATGGTCGGTTTTGCCGCACGCTGAGGCGGAACGCGTCACTCGCAAAGGGGAGCTGAGCCAGGGCCATTTGGATTGGTCTCGACCCCGACAGGAGCGTATCCTTCGGGGGGAAGGATGTGGTTGAAGTGCCACTCCCCCGCACGGGACAGATCGGCCACGGTCGAAGCGCCGATCACGCCCGCTGCCATCGACAGAGGCACTGTTTGCCAAGGAGAGATGGATGAAGGCTGCAAGCTGCGGACTGACCGGGCGACGGTTCTTGGGACTGGCATGGGGGGCGGTGCTGTTCTGTGCCGCCGGTTCGCTCGCCCGGGCCGATGAGGGGGCGACCGCCGTCGCCGATCCGCCGCCCGCCGCTGAGGCGAAGCCAGCCGCTGAAACGGCGCCAGCCGCCGCCACCTCACTGCCTTCTGCGGCCGAGACGCCCCCTGCGGAGGTGAAGCCGGCCGATGAGAAGCCGCGAGACGCCAAGCCAACTGACGCCGAGGCGGCGCGGGCGGAGAAGCGGAAGGAAGCCGAGGCGAAGGCGAAAGCCGAGGCAGCGAAGCTCCAGGTGCAGCTGATCACGCTCGGCGGGACTTACGAAGACATCGTTGGTGCCAACGAGTTCGATCCGACGAGCTTGGTCATCGGCGGCAGCCCGGGGAAGCGGAGGAACTTCTACAGGCTCTGCGAGCT
>CANGGC010000209.1 GCA_947453125.1 Planctomycetaceae bacterium
CGAGCCAGCGCCAGGATCCGTAGGAAAACCCGCGAGCCCCGCTCAACCGAGGGGGCGTGATACACTGCAGGTAGCGCTTGCGAACATCCCGCAGCATTGCGGTGGAGATCGACGCAAAGCCATTTGTCGCAGCGGCTTGCGTCAAGCTTGGTGGAGAACCGTCGGCATGATCACAGGCGCCGCCGGCTGAATACACGGTCTGTGGAAATACAAGTTCGGCTAGGAGGACTCAACCATGGTAGCGCGTTCGATGTTCTGGGTGGCGCTAACTGCATGTGTTTCGGTCGTTGGCCTCTTGTCGGGAGATGAGCCAGCGAAGCCGGGCGTCGCCGCCGAGCAGTTGGTGGGTGAGTGGAAGCAACTCGTCACGTTGCACAAGAAAGATGACACGCTCATGGTCATGACCATTCGGCGCAATGGCGTCTGCAGATTGGACGCGCTCGACCGGGCTAGCCGTGAGCAGCCGCAAGGTCCGGATGTACGGCTCCCCGGGGTCGGGACGTGGAAGATGGACGGGCAGGAATTGGTCATCACCTGGGAAAATTGGAGCCCGGCGTATCAGCGGCCGATCGAGCAGGTGGCCCGTTACCAGATTGAGAAGGCAACAGAGGCTGAACTGGTATGGCGGCTAATCGGCGTGGACGAGCCACGTGAGCAGGTGGAGCCAACAAGATGGGTTCGGTTCGAGGGCTGGTGGCTGGCGAAGGGCTTGCTGCAGTTGCAGGGCGTAGCCGAACCAAGCGATGGAGCAGAATCGCGATAGCGTCCAGCGGAGTTGAGAATCCAAGATCGCGATCTGCTCATCGCGGCCGTTCTTCAAAATAGGAGTGACGATTATGCCCGATACGGAAACGAAGGACCTTAAAGCTGCCGTGCTGGAGCTCGTCGACGACCTGCCGAGCGACGCTACTTGGGAGGACGTGATGTATCGCGTCTATGTACGCGAAGCGATCGAAGCCGGTCGTAAGGATGCCGCGGAAGGTCGATTGGTGGATCTTGCCGAGGTGAGGCGGCGATTCGGGTTGCCGGAATGACCGTGAGCTGGACGAACTCCGCGATCGCCCATCTGGTGTCTATCCACGAGCACATCGCTCACGATTCTCCTCGGTATGCCTCGCGAATGGTGGATCGCATCACGGCTCGCACTCGACAGATAGGCACGTTCCCCCTGTCGGGTCAATCGGTTCCCGAGTACCGGGATCCAGCTATCCGCGAGGTCATAGAGGGGCCTTATCGCGTGATTTACGAGGTGGCCGATAAAGACATCCGAGTGCTTGCCGTGATCCATGGTGCGCGATTGCTGCCACCGCAGCCTCCAATGGCAGAAAATGTTGAGCCACGCAATGCATCGGACTCGCGATAAAATGCGTGGGCGTGGTTCGCGTAAGGTCGCGAGCCATTGATCGCTGCCGTTCGGCGGCGGAGGTCATCGATGCGTGACAAGCGCCCCGCCCCGTGTTCATGCGGTGCGTCCTGCGGCGCCCGAGGCCGGGGGATCATTGCCGCCGCGGGTCGAGTGGCCCCGCTGCGGCGGGGCTCACTTCGTCGCCAGCGGTTGCGTCGACCGCAGGTAGGCAAACAGATCGCGGACCTGCTGATCGTCGAGGGGCCGGAGTAGCCCGGCGGGCATGATCGACACCGGGCTGCGGTGGAGGTCGTCGATCGCGTCGCGGGGCACGCTCACCGTCCGGCCGTCGGGCGTGCGGAGGAGGACGAGCCCCGGATCCTCGCCGACGACGAACCCCGACAGCGTTCGCCCCTCGTCGGTAACGATGACCGTCGTCTCGTAGCCCTCGCGGAGCGTGGCGCTGGGGTTCACGACATGGACGAGGAGCGCCCGCGGATCGCCGCGGTCGTGGCTCGTGAGATCGGGGCCGATCTGCCCCCCCTCGCCGAAGAGCGTGTGGCAGGAGGCACAGGTGGTGCGGAATACCGTCCGGCCGAGGATCGGGCTCCCCGATCCTTCCGCGAGCACCTCCCGGATCCGCTCCACATCGGCGGCCGCGGCAGCCTCCTCGCTCCCTGGCTCGGGGCCCGCTCCAAATCGCTGCGCCACCCCCTCGACCAGTGGCGGCTCCCGGTGGAGGCGGAGCCGGCGGACGACCGACTCCGACACTGATGCGGCCTCGATCGTGCCGGCGTCGATCGCCCCGAGCAGGGCCAGCGCCCAGGCCGGCCTCCCGGCGAGGAGATCGAGCGCCGCCGCGGCCACGGCCGGCGGGGCCCCGGGGTGCAGCGCGATCGCGGCGGAGGCGATCGCCGGATCGCTCCACCCCTCGAGGGCCGACAGCGCCGCCGCCCGGACGCGTTCGTCGCCCGGCGCGGCGGCGACAGCGAGCAACACCGGCTCAGCCGCAGGGGCAAGCGTCTCCCCAAGGATCGCGAGGTCGGCGAGCCGGTCCTCAGGTTTGGCGTCGGCATTCCCCACCACGGCCAGGGCATCGGCCACGGTCGACCCGTCGGCCAGCCGCAGCCGCAGCGCCCGCGAGCCACCGCCAGCCCGGCTGATGGCGGCGAGGAGCTCGGCCGGGACCGCGGCCAGCGACCGGCCGGCAAAGGCCTGCTCGCAGCCCTCGAGGAGGCGGGCCCGGTGGGGCGCGGCGGGGGCCGAGGCGACGAGCCCGGCCGCGGCCAGCTGATCGGCCCGCGTCCCGAGGGCGAGCCTGCGGGCCAGGCGCGACTGAAGCACGTCGCGGCCGAGCCGGGAATGCCAGAGCGGGCCGTCTCCCCCACTGAGCCGCGCGAGGGTCGCTAGCCGGTCCTCGGAGAGGAGCCGCTCGACGGCCCACCACACCAGCAGCGGAATGTGGATGTCATCGCCGTCGGCAGGCGTCGCTTCGGGATCACGGGTGAGAAACGCGGCGACGAGGGGGAGCGACTGATCCGGGGGGAGGCGGCGGGCGGAGGCAGCCAACTGGCTCCGCACCCGGAGGTCGGCCTCGGCGCTTGCCGCCGTCTCGAGGCGGGCGAGCAGGGAGGGAGGGACGCGACCGTCGTCACAGGCAAGCCGGACGGCCCACGCCCTCACCCACGGATCGGAGTGCCCGAGTAGGGCGATCCATTCCTCCTCGCTCGGGGGCCCGAGGCGGATCAGCGCCCAGGCAAGGTCGAGCGGGAACGGGACTGGCCCGGGCGTCGGGCCAAAGAGCAGCCGGGCGACCCGGTCGCGGGCCCCCTTGGGCTGGCGGTGGGCCAATTCGAGGAGCGCCGTCTGACGAATCCAGCGTTTGGGATCGGAAAGCCGCTCCACAAGGGCCTCGCCGTCGTCCCGGGCGAGGTTGGGGAACCGGGCAGGGGGGGCGCCCGCAGCCGCGAGCCTCCAGACGCGGCCCCGCTCGCGGTCGATCCGCCCCTGATAGTGGCTGGCATGGTCGATGCGCTGCTCGTAGAAGTCGCAGACGTAGAGGGCCCCATCGGGACCGAGTTGGATGTCGACCGGACGAAACCAGCTGTCATCGCAGGCCAGGGGAATGTCGAGATCTTGGGTGGCGAGGCTCGAGCGATCGGGGCGAATGGCACTGCGGACAACCTGCCCCTGGAGCGGGGCCACGCCGAACAGGCTCCCGGCATACTTCTCGCCGAGCGCCGGGGCGTCGTTGACGGCGAGCGCATGGGTGAATCGCGGGGCGCTGTGGTGGCTGATCGGCTCGAAGAAGCCGAAGGCGAATGGGTTCGACAGTTCGCCGTGCTTTTCGAACCCCTTCCGGGAGAAGCCCCCCTGCACGTAATGGAAGCCACGGGTGTCGCCGCCGTTGTGGCCCGAGAGCAGCCGGCCGGAAGTGTCGAACTCGACCCCGAAAGCATTTCCTCCCCCTTCGGCGAAGATCTCGTAGCGTCCCGTCGGCGGGTGGTAGCGCCAGATGCATTGGCCGGTCGACACGACTGGCGGGGTGGTGGCCCCAGGGCGGCGGACGCGACTGGTGACCGTGCTCCCCTGGGCGGCGTAGAGCCAGCCATCGGGCCCCCAGCGGAGATTGTTGGCAATCGAGTGGGAATCCTCGATGCCGAAGCCCTCCAGATGGACCTTCGGATCGCCGTCGGGCTGATCGTTCCGGTCGGCGTCGGGATAGAAGAGGAGGTACGGCGGTTGGAGAACCCACAACCCGGCGGCATCGAAGGCGAAGCTCGAGACGAGGCTCAAGCCATCGACGAAAACGCCATGTTTTTCCACGATCCCGTCGCCATCGACGTCCTCGTGGAACGAAATCCGGTCGAGACCGCGGTCATGGTGCGGAGGCGGGGCCGGCACCTTGTCGTAGACACTCCTCAAGAAGGCGTCGCGGCTGACCATCGTTAGCCCCGCCGGCTCCGGGTACTGGATGAACTCGGCCACCCAGATCCGGCCACGGGAATCCCATTTCACCGACAACGGCTGACGGATGTGCGGTTCGACGAGGACCAGATCGACACGGAGATCCTCCGCCACCCGAAACCTCCCCCGCTCGTCGGCGGCCGAAAGCGGCCCGGCATCGTCGATCCGGCGGAGCGTCGCCTCGACTTCCGCCGCCGGTTCGATCCCCGGTTCGAGGAGCGCCGGAGGCTGGCCGGGAACGATTTCCCCCCCCCGGAACAGCCACCGGCCGGCGAGGCGGAGGGCTTCATCCCCAGCGAAAAGCACCGGTACCGCCACGTTGAATCCGGTCCGTCCGTCCCGCAGGCAGGTCCTGACGACGATCTCCGCCGGCTTTCCGGCCGGCAGGAGTCCGGCAGGGATCCGGAACCGGTCGGGCCCACCCAAACCGCTGCGAAACCGGGGAGGAAACTCTCCTGCGCCCCCGACGGACTGGCCGTTGGCGATCACCTCGACCGCCGCGTCGAACGGTTCGACGAACAGTTCCAGCGACCGTCCTTCCCACGTCGCCGGCACGACCACGCTACAGCGATACCACCCGACTCCATCGAGGCCCCGTTCCGGTTGCCGGAACACCTCCGGCACCGTCACCGGCTTGTCGGCCCCGGGGTCGACGTCGTCGGCCCACACTCCCCCCGCCACGATCGAGATCCACAGCCAAGCGACGGCGGCGGGGATCAGCAGGCGGCGGCTGAGGCGGCATGGATGGGTGGTCTTCATCGGTCGGTTTCCCCTGAGTCCCCGGCAATCCACCCTCTCCCCCGGAGGATTTCAGACGGGATTCTATCCGTCTCCGAGCCGTTTCTCCCTCCAGTTCGCGGTCTGCCGACTCGCCGTAAGTCCCTGTACGGACACAAATCCAGGCAATCCAGGAAGGATAGGCAACCTACGTCAAGTTGAGTGATTTACATCACATTCCGCCACTGCTAGCCTGCTGCGTTGGTTTTGGAGCCAGAAACTCTTGGAGCAAGCCGCCTTCACCCGATGGACAAGAGGGGGATGCGGATTCACGGAGGAGTGCCACGATGCGCATGAGGCGATCAGCGACCGGACAAGCATGGGTGAACCGCTCACGGCATCAGCCGGGCTGCGGCTGTCAGCAGCAGGGACGGATCGACCTCCGATCGGCCCTCCGCGGCATCGTCGCCGGCGTCACCTTGGCGACGCTCCCTTCGCTCGGAACGCTTCCTGGGCTCGTCCGTCCCTCGTCGGCCACCGCCGCCGAAGCGACCGCCCGCGTCTGGCACACCAGCTACGAAGCCGCGATGGCGGATGCCGAGCGGACAGGCCGTCCGGTCCTGACGGTGTTCACCGGCAGCGACTGGTGCCCGCACTGCAAGACACTCGAGAAAAACGTTCTC
>CANGGC010000210.1 GCA_947453125.1 Planctomycetaceae bacterium
CAGCGAGATCTTGGCGTAGGGTGGGCCCAGGGGATCGTGCCTGCCAGCCGTGAACGCTGTCTGGCACCTTGGCGGCGGCCCCTCACCACTTCACGATCCCGCGGACGACCTTGATTCCGCCACCGAGGGTCGATCCCCCGATGTCCTTCGCCAGCCGGAGGAGCGTGGCGTGGAATCCGAGATTCGGGAAGGCGTGCTCGACTTCGCGGATCGATCTTCTCGGCATTCCTTTTCGTAGCCACCCCATCGATGCATCGATCCAGTCGGCCCGGCGGCAGGCTTCGATGATCTCCGCATGCGGCCCGCGGTAGGGAAACACCTTGTGGTGCCAGTGGATGATGCCCTGAAGGAGATCGGGTTCGAAGCCCCAGCCCCGGCTTGCGTTGTCGGACAGCGCCACCGCTTCTGAAGGCTCGAGGTAGGCAAGGGCTCTGTCTGTCCAAAGGCCGATGTCGTGATACGCCATCGCCGTCTCCACGACGGGCTCTACGGCAGGGTCGCCCTCGAGGAAGTGCATCGCGTAGGTGACTGTCCGCTCGACATGGTTGCGGTAGCCGGGATAGTCGCGGCCGATCGAGTCGACATACGGTGCGAAGATCGCGTCGAGCCGGGGCCTGGAGGTCTTGATGACGATGTTGTGCATGATCGCTTCCTTGATCGATACGCGTGCGAGGGTTTGTTCTGGTCACTCGAGCCCGATGCAGAGCACCTCGTGGTCGTCGCGGAGATAACCACGGCCCGAGGCGATCGTGAGCGTCTGCCGCGTCCGGCCGAGGAGCTCCGCACGGCCGAGTTCCTCGTAGCCGGCGGGCGTCGCGCGGGCGAGGACGAGCTCCCCTTCGAACGTGGTGATCCACAGTTTCCCGTCGGCCCACACCATGTTTCCCTTGCCGAAGCGGGGTTTTCGCCACACCTCCCGGCCTGTCTTCGCCTCGAGGCAGACCAGATGCGTGACCGGCCCCGCCGCACCGACGTTGTCGAAGCCGTAGAGGTGATCGCCGACGACGATCGACGTCTGCCATTCATTACGCATCAGGCTCTTGGGGCCGAGCGACTCCCACCGCACCCGCGGGGCATACACATCGCCGTCGCGCTCGAGGTCGATGAGCACCGAGCCGTGGTTTTCCCCCGCCGAGACGAACACTCCGCCGTCGACGACGATCGGCGTTGCCGTGTTGCAGCCGAAGTCAGTCTCGAACGGGAATCGCCACAGCGCCTTCCCCGACCCCGGGCGGAACCCGACGACCTCGGTGCCCGTGACACTGACGATGGTCTCCGTGCCACCGATCTCGAGCAGCGTCGGGGACGAATAGCCGGCGCTGCCAGCGGAGGCTTTCCAGACAGGCTTCCCATCGGCAATTGAAAAGGCCGCGATCGCGCCACTCTCACCGCCGACGTGGACGATCACCTGCTCCGCGACGACCAGCGGCGACGACGCCATCCCGTAGTCGGAAGGCTTTGCTTCTGCATCCCCGACGGCATCAACCTGCCAGAGAATCGCTCCATCCGTGCGGCTCACGGCGACGAGAATCCCTTCGCCGCTGTAGGCGAAGACCCGCTCCCCGGCGATCGTCGGCGTGGCGCGGGGGCCGTTCCCCATGGCATTCTCGTAGGCTGGGCCGAGCTGGGTTTTCCAGGCTTCCCTGCCGGTCGCGGCGTCGAGGGCGACAAGCCACTGCTTTCCGGCATCGTTCCAGGTGGTGATGGCGAGGCCGTCGGCAACGGCGACGGCCGACATTCCGACTCCTCCCGGGACGCGCCAGATTGGCTTCGGTCCATCGGCGGGGATCGCATCGATCAGCCCTTTTTCCTCCGAGATCCCGTCGCGGTGGGCCCCGAGAAAACCGGGCCACTCATCGGCCGGGGCAAATGCCGGCACGATCGCGACGAGCAGGACAGAAACGGACAGGCAGGTTCGACGCATCGGGACATCTCCGGAGGATGATTTCAAAGGGTGAGCAGCGACCGGGGAGACGACGGGGCTCACCCACCCAAGGGGCTTGATCGTAGCAAGTAGCCTGGGCCCCCGGGGACCACGTCGCTCGATCGACCGCTCGTCACCTTTCAGCCGCTTGTCGCAATGCTGTTGACGTCGGATCTTTTGCATCGGGGATAGTCGCCTGTGCGGACAGCGAGCCAAGCACTCCAAACAGCGAAGGGCAGCGGTTATCATTCCATGCCGAGCCGCGCGTCTGCCGCAGACTCTTACAACACGAATTGTGTCCCATGCCCAAGGTTTCCCAATCCACCACGCAGTCGGCGATCTTTCGCGTCACCCCGATCAAGATTGCGATCGTGGCCTGCGTAGGACTTTATCTCCTGCTGGCAATCCCCTTGTCATTTCCGATCCAGAACTTCTGTGGCGACGAGGGGTTCTACGCCTTGGCGGCCCGAAACGTCATGCAGGGAATGAAGCCGTATCAGGATTTTCTTTATATCCAGATGCCGCTCTTGGCGTATGCGTACGCGGGGTGGTTCAGCATCTTCGGCACGTCAATCGAAAGCGGACGTGTGCTTTCCGTGACGATGACGGCTGTGGCGATCACGTTTGTCATGCTGACATGCCACCGTCGGGTGGGCCTTTGGCCTACGGTCTTCGCCGGACTCATGTGGTCGACGGCAATCTATACGGCCTCTGACTTAAGCTCAGTGAAGTCACAGTCGCTGTGCAACTGTTTGATCGCCGCTGGGTTGCTGGCGATTCCCACACACGACTCCGACAGACGGCTTGCCAGGGCCGCGTTGGCGATGGGGTTGATGAGTCTGGCCTTCTTCACGAGGCTCACCCTCGTCATCCCTTTGGGCTTGCTGTGGGTCTATCTTGCCTGGGAGTGTCGGAACAATTCGCAGGATACCTGCTCCTCGTGGTGGCAAACATCGCGATCCTCGCGATCGCGTTAGCTTCTTTATGGTCGGATGGCAACCTGTGGTTCGGGGTGTACGTCACGCACCATGATTTCTACGGCGCCGGTCCCTGGACCTGGGAGCGGCTGGGATGGACCGTGAAGTATTCGCTCGGAAACCAACTGGTGATCGCGACGTTTCTGCTGGTGGCGGTGATCCGGTTCGGCGGATTGCTGACCGACCGGTCCAAATGGCCAGAACTCGCCTTTCCCGCCTTTTGTCTGGGCTCCTACGCAGCCGTAACGCTCGCGCATTGGTCGCAGGTCCAGAACTACCCGACACACCAAACGGTGATCACGAGCTTCGCCATCTCCTTCATTGCACTGGTCTTGGCTCCGGCCATCAAGGTGGTTGCCGAGCGGCACGTGGTGTCTGGGGGCATCGGCCTGGCGCTGTTTGTCGCCATGTGTTCGCCGTTTTCCGAGTGCGGGATTGCGCCGCTGATCGACCGTGCAGACAAGCCCGACTGGCTGAAAGAGGCTTTGGACATCCTCGCGGGGCATGCCAAGCCAGGCGACGAGATGCTGTCGTTCAATGTGGAGTTGGCCTTCAACGGTGGGTATTCGGTGTTTCCCGGCTGTGAGGCGAGCGAGTTCAGTTATCTCGCAGCTGTCCCGGATGAGCTAGCCGAAAAGCGGAAGGTGCTGAACCTGCCGCGTCTGGCTGCCGCCATCGGAGAGGAGAAGGCGCCGTTTCTGACCGTTACGGATCGTGACTTCGCCCTCATGGCTGCCGGCAACGCCGAGATTGCCAAGCAACTCAAAGGCCTGATCGACGAGCACTATTCCAATGTGGGAGTCGTAAAACGGTACGGCCAGTTCGGTCAGGACCTGTACATCTTCAAGCGGAAAGGAAAAGCCCAGGTGCAGTGACGAATGGTCCGTCGCTGGCGCTGCGACCGGACCTGTGGGGCAGTTGGGTCATGCCTGGGCTGGGAGCAGGCACGCCGGCCATGTTCAGCGGTGCCAGCGTCCCGAACAGCAGGGATTCGTGTTATGACGACATGGAGGAGGTCATCGGAGTTCCTCCCCCAATAGCAGCGTGAGCACCCCCTGGGCATAGAGCCTGTGGCCGAAGTCGTTGGGGTGGTTGAGGCCGTTGCCGGTCAGGTCGAACATCTCTTTGGCCCGTAGCTGCTCCTCCCAGACCGCCGTCATGTCGACGAGCGCCACCCCCGGGCCGACGAGCGATTTCAACTCGTCGCGGTAGCGGTTGAACATCTCGCGCGGCGTGTGGATCCACTCGTCGTTTCCGAGCATCGTCGCCACGAGGATGATCTCGGCGTCCGGACGTTTTTCGTGCACCCGCGCTAGGATGCTCGCCGTCTGCTCACGAAACCAGGCCGGATCACGACGGCCAACGTCGTTCATCCCGTAGGCCACGAGGACGAGGTCAGGCTGTGACTCCAGGAGCGCGTCGAGATCGGCCACGCCATTGGCCACGCTCCAACCCGCCACCGCCCGGTTGACGTGCGTCACATTACTTTTCGTGCTCACGCGCAGCTGCGCCACGGCAAGCTCCGCCCAGCCGGGCTGGAAGGGAGGGGTGCCTGTCGTCTCCGAGGCGTCGAGCCCGGTCGAGATGCTGTCGCCACTGACGCCGATCCGCACCGGCTCCCCTGCCCCGAGCCGGGCGCGGGTCTTCGGCAGGCTGCCATGCACGACCTCGATCGCCGGGGCATCGGCCGCCCCGCGGGCCCGGCGGTAGGTGATCTCCACGTCGCGGTCGTGGAACCAGCGGCCGGGACGGTAGAGCAGCCATTCCTCTGGGTTGCCGACGCGGTGCCGGTAGGAATGTTCCGCGTTCTCCGGGAGGTAGCGATCGGCGTCGAGGATCGGCAGCACCGGCGTCGGCAACGGAAAGACGATCTCCCGGCTCCCCGGCGCGTGCTGCCTGGCCGTGCCAGCCTCGAGCGACCGCATCCCGTCGGCCGTCGTCACGGCGAGGATCGACGCGGCCGGGAAGGCGAGGCGGGCACTGGCTGGCTCATTGGCGCCCGCCGCCCGGAGGACGCTGCTCTCCCGCCAGACGATGTCGCTCTGCCAGGCGGGCTCGAGGAGATGGAGATCGGCAAGGAGAAATGACGCCGCCTCGACCCCCTTCGGAATTGTGGCAAGTCGATCAAGAAGGACACCGGCCCACAGGGCCGCGGCACGCTTCTGGCCGATGGCGGAAAAATGCCGGCGCGAGTTCACGTCGCCGCGTGAATCCCCCTGCAGCGCGTCGGTGTCGGGGCCGAGGCCGAATCCGGGCATCGTCACGAGGCGATCAACCGCTGCCCTGATCCTCCCCTCCCCTTCCGGGTCGTTGTAGACCGTCGGATGGTGCGTCGACTTGGCACAGAGCCAGGCGGGCTCAAACCCCCACGCCCGCACGGCCGCTCCACGGATCCGCTCCATCGCCGCGACGTAGTCGTCGGTGGAGGTGTGATTGATGACGTCCGACTCCCCCTGCTGCCAGAGGACGGCGCGGAACCGGCCGAGACTTTTGCCGGTGGCGACGAGGCGTTCGTGGAGTTCCGTCCCTGGCTGCCACTGGGCCGACGAGGTCCCTCCCCAGGCGACATTCGCAAACCCGATCGGGACGCCGAGTCGCTGGGCGAGCTCATCCCCCACCGCCGGCCAGATCGAGCCGCCGTCGCTCCCGTCGGGGGCCGGCTGGGGATCATTGGCCACCCGCCAGCCGCCACTGGCCCAGTCGCGGGCCGTCACGCGCTGCTGCGGATCGGCGACGGTGAGCCTCTCATCGTTGGTGTTCGTGGCATACGACTGCCCCGCGATCACAAACACCTCGCCG